>NZ_MODX01000027.1:0-33306 GCF_001866125.1 Acinetobacter sp. LCT-H3
CTGAGCTATTGGAGAATCTGATGCGCATTTTAGGCAGGAAAAGAAAAGTCGTCAACCAATTAATCGAAAGAAATGAAACGTTTGCTTTATAAATATGCGTTTATAACTTAAAAACAAAAAAATCACCCACGAGGGGTGATTTTTTAGGCTGGCAATAAAGAATTATTTCTCAACACCAGCAGCTTGACCTGCATATTTCGCGTTTGCGTAGTCCCAGTTCACCAGGCTTTCCAGGAAAGTAGAGATGTATTTAGGACGAGCGTTGCGGTAGTCGATGTAGTAAGCGTGTTCCCAAACGTCAATTGTCAACACAGCAATTTTACCGTGTGCCATTGGAGTATCAGCATTAGACGTTTTAAGAATAGAAAGGTTGCCGTTAACTTCGTCAGCAACTAACCAAGCCCAACCTGAACCGAATTGAGTTGCAGCAGCATTGGCAAATTCTTCAGCGAATTTTTCGTAAGAGCCGAAAGCTTCATCAATTTTCGCAGCCAATGGGCCAGTTGCAGCACCACCGCCATTTTTTGCCATACAGTTCCAGTAGAACGTGTGGTTCCAAACTTGTGCAGCGTTATTGAAGATACCTGCTTTAGATGAATCGCCAGCAGAAGCCAGGATGATTTCTTCTAGAGTTTTGCCTTCAAGCTCAGTACCAGCGATCAGGTTGTTCAGGTTAACCACGTAAGTATTGTGGTGTTTGTCGTGATGGTATTCTAAAGTTTCTTTGCTGATATGTGGAGCAAGATCTTCGTAGCCGTAAGGTAATGCTGGTAAAGTAATGGTTGTCATGTTTTCAATTCCTTGCATTTTGCTGGGTTTTGACAATAAGTGGCTTTATTGTAATAGAAAAACAGGCAGAAATGCGCATTGCAGATAAATAAGAATACAGAATAAAGCCTGAAATTATACGTATAAAGCCGCTGTCAAATACCGTCAGGTGAAATTAAATCGGATTGTTTAATTCGAAATAACTATACTCAATATTGAACTGCTGGGAAATAGCTTTTGCGAGGCGTTGAACACCATATCTCTCGGTTGCATGGTGACCGCAGGCATAATAATGCACATCCAGTTCCTGAGCTTCATAGAAGGTCCGTTCAGACACTTCACCAGAAATATAGGCATCACAGTTCTGTGCTGCAGCTTTTTGAATATAATCCTGCGCACCTCCAGTACAGAAACCAACTTTACGAATTTCAGTTTTGTCTGCTGATAAATGAATCGCATCAAAGCCCAATTTTTCTGAAACATAAGCCTTAAATTTCTCTGGTGTCATGGCCTGTTTTAAATAGCCAATATTGCCAATTGGACGACGTTCATTTGGATCTAATTGTTCCAGATTTTCCAGTTCCAGCAGGTCGGCAATTGCCGCATTATTTCCCAAAGTAGGATGACTGTCTAAAGGCAGGTGATAGCCAACCAGTGAGATATCATGTTGAATTAGCGTCCTAATCCGTTTACCGCGCATGCCAGTAATTGGGTAGGGTTCACCCTTCCAGAAATAGCCATGATGTACCAGTAGGAGATCCGCACCCTGAGCAATTGCGGCTTCAATGGCTCCTTGAGAAGCAGTCACAGCACACAGAATTTTATTGACCTCAGACTTACCTTCAATTTGCAAACCATTTGGGGCATAGTCCTTGAATTCATGTGCAATCAGCGTTTGATCGCACCATTGAATAATGTCCTGCAATCTGGCCATAAGTTTCTCTCTAAACCTTTCAATTGTTATCATCAAAACATATTTTGAATTGTAACTAAAGCAGCACAAATCTCTTTTGCTTTTTTTATGTTTAGTTTTGTGTTTAGCTTTACAATAGAGCACAAATTGCTTAGTCATCAATAAATTAAAAATATTGTTAGAGGATAATAACGTGCGTCGGACCTTTACATGGTTACCTTGGGTGTTGCTGATCTTAGTGATCATCGTCTTTCTAGGTTGGCAACAGTTGCAAAAGCCAAAAGCACCTGTTGCGCCAGATGGCGTCAAAATGCCTGCTGAAAAAGTTGAACCATTACTGGATACTTCACGTGCTGGTGGGGTGGTTTCTTACAGCGCTGCGGTGAAAGTGGCTGCACCGGCTGTAGTGAATATTTTTACCACACAAAAAGTAAAGAGACAGGATAATCCTTTACTGAATGATCCTGTGTTCCGTGAGTTTTTCGGTGATCAGTTGCCAGAACAGTTCTCTCAGGGGCCAAATGAAAACAGCCTGGGTTCAGGCGTAATTGTGCGTGCAGATGGTTATATTCTGACGAATAATCATGTGATTGCACAGGCTGACCAGATCATTGTCGCCTTAAATGATGGCCGCCGTGCTGAAGCAGAAGTGATTGGGACTGACCCGGATACCGACCTGGCAGTGATCAAGATTGAACTGGATAAACTACCGGTATTGCCATTTAAACTGAGTGGCAATGAAGTGGGTGATGTCGTTCTGGCAATTGGTAATCCGTTCGGTGTGGGTCAAACCGTGACGCAGGGGATTATTTCTGCAACGGGTCGTTCTGATCTGGGTATCAATACCTATGAAGACTTTATCCAGACGGATGCAGCGATTAATCCAGGAAACTCCGGCGGTGCCCTGATTGATGTTTCAGGGAATCTGATTGGGGTGAATACGGCAATTTTCTCTCAGTCCGGCGGTTCATTAGGCATTGGTTTTGCAATCCCAGCTAAAGTCTGTCAGCAGATCATGAATGCCATTTTGAAAGACGGCCGTGTAGTGCGTGGCTGGTTAGGTATTAGCTTGTTGCCTCCACAACGAAATGATGTGATGAAACCATCTGAACAGGGTGTGACTGTGGCAGAAGTATTGCCAAATGGTCCTTCCGCCCAAGCAGGTATTCAGCGCGGTGATAAGATCATCATGGTCAATGACGAACAGATTACTTCAGCCTCACATCTGATTAACTACGTAGCTCTACAAGCTCCAGGTAGTAAAATTAGGATTGAAGTGGAACGTGAAGGTAAAAAACAGGATCTGGAGGTTGTGGTGGGTGAACGTAAACAGCAGCAAAATACATCATCGCAATATATTCCTTTACCAGAATAAAATTTAAATCGCTTAAAAAATCTCTCCTAGTGAGGGATTTTTTTATGATAATTTTTATTTTTGGTTTACAAAACACGAATATTTTATGTGATTTAAATCATTTAATTTCATTGAATAAAATCAAAAAAGAGTAAAAACAATGAGTTTTATGACTGCGGACCAGGCCAAAGTTTTATCGAATGTAGCCAACTTGAATATTGAAATGTATAAGCCTCGTTTGGCTCAATTAATTGAGGACAATGCCCGACAAGGCAATACTGCTGTATTGACAGTATTTCCAAAACATTTGCCTTTAGAAGAGATCCGTGGTCTTTCGGCAGAATTGACTGAACTGGGCTATAACGTACGTTTTGAGGTGCAGGAATTTTATTATAGCTTTAATGTCTACTGGCTATAATTTTATCAATTGTTCAAAAATAGTCTTATTCAGGCATATATTTTGCTGTATTCATCTCATAGTTCAAATATGAGAGTTTTATGTCTTTGTTTATTCACTCTGCAGCACAGGCACATGCGCCTTATGTAGTGCTTTCCTCCGGCTTGGGCGGACATGCTAGCTTCTGGAATCCTCAAATTAAAGCCTTACAGCAAGATTTTCATGTGGTGACCTATGATCAGGAAGGCTGTCATGCGGATTCTGAACTGTTGCTAACGCCTTATTCTGTAGACCATATGGCGCGTCAGCTTCTAGACTTATTGATCAGTCATGATATCCACGAATTTCATTTTATTGGTCATGCCCTAGGCGGACATATTGGCATGCAGCTCGCACCCTATCAGGTGGAGAAAAAATTTAGGTTGCTGAGTCTGACCATGTTGAATGCCTGGGGAGAACTGGATGCGCACACCCAGAAATGTTTTCAGGCAAGGACTTCTTTATTGCTGAATAGCGGGGCAGAAGCCTATGTTCGGGCCCAAGCTTTATTTTTATATCCACCATACTGGATCTCAACACATATTGACCCATTAACCGAAGCAGAAAATAAGCAGCTCCTTGACTTTCCACCGATTCAAAATGTCTTGGCACGTATACAGGCAGTACAAGCTTTTCAACTAGAAGAAGTGCATCAGCAGGCACTCAAAAATGTTCCTGTACATCTGATTGCCAATCGGGATGATTTTCTGGTGCCATATCAATGTTCACAACAATTGCAGCAGTTATTGCCACATAGCCGGTTTAATCTGCTCGAAACGGGAGCACATGCTTCTACGGTGACTGAAACTGCCTTGATCTACCAAAACATACTGCATTTTTTAAAATCAGCCTGATATTTTTAGCCAATAAATCTCTTTATTTAAGTCAGACCTTGGGTCTGACTTTTTATTTTTTCTAATGAATCATTTCTATGGTATAAGCAGGAATTTTACTGCGAATTTATACAGGTTTTGCACACGCATGAATTTTTATAAATGCACTTGAATGAAACATAGTGAGCGAAATTGATTCATGAATGAAAATAATTATTTTACTAAAAATTCAAAAAAATAAATATTAAGTTACTGAAATAAAATAAATAAATATATTTGGCACACAGATTGCAGTATTTAACTTGTAAATAAAGATCCCGAAGTGGAATCCAGATTTTGAATAAGTGTTAAAAAAAATGAGGTGTAAAAATGAAAATAGGTGTCTTCTGTCCAATTGGAAATAACGGCTGGTTACTCTCTGAAAATGCACCACAATATATGCCGACTTTTGAGTTAAATAAACAAATCGTGCAGCGCGCTGAACACTATGGTTTCGATTTCGCACTTTCCATGATCAAGTTGCGTGGCTTTGGTGGCAAGACTGAATTCTGGGAACATAACCTGGAAACTTTCACCCTGATGGCTGGCCTTGCTGCTGTTACCAGCAAAATTCAAATTTATGCAACAGCTGCAACTCTAGTCATGCCACCTGCAATTGTAGCGCGCATGGCATCTACCATTGATTCGATTTCTAATGGCCGATTTGGGCTAAATGTAGTAACTGGCTGGCAGCCGCCTGAATACACCCAAATGGGCATGTGGCCAGGCAACGACTATTTTGGTAAACGCTATGAATATCTGTCGGAATACGTACAAATCCTGCGTGAGCTTTGGGCAACCGGAAAATCAGACTTTAAGGGCGAACATTTTCAGATGGAAGATTGCCGGGTCAGCCCGCGCCCACAAGCCGACATGAAAATTATCTGTGCAGGTCAGTCTGATGCAGGTTTAGAGTTTTCTGCACAATATGCCGACTACAACTTCGTATTTGGCAAAGGCCTGAATACTCCAACAGCTTATGCAGAAATTAATGACCGCCTGAAAGAAAAAACAGATGTGACTGGCCGTGATGTACAGACTTATGTGCTGTTTATGGTCATTGCGGCAGAAACCGATGAAGAAGCTCAAGCCAAATGGCAGCACTATAACGATGGTGCCGACATGGAGGCGATTAACTGGCTGATGAATCAAGGCGGTAAAGATACCACTTCGGGCACAGATACCAATATCCGGCAAATGGCTTCTAGCGTATCTCCAGTGAATATCAATATGGGTACGCTGGTAGGTTCTTATGAAAATGTGGCACGAATGTTGGATGAAATTGGCGAGATCAAGGGCACTGAGGGTGTGTTACTGACTTTTGATGATTTTATTCAGGGGGTTGAAGATTTCGGTCAAAAAATCCAGCCACTGATGAAATGCCGTGAGCATATTGTCATTGAAGGTACAGAACCGGTTCTGGAGAAAAGCGCATGAGTGAATCAGTGGTAACAGCCGGTTTTACTGAAAAACTCGGCACAGGAAAAATCCTTAAAGCTGAACCCGAAGCGATTTGTCTTGCACCAGAACAGACTGCCTTGATTGTGATTGATATGCAGAATGCCTATACCTCTCAGGGTGGCTATCTGGATCTGGCCGGCTTTGATGTCTCGAAAACCAAGCCGGTGGTTGAAAATATTAAAAAGGCAGTTGATGCAGCGCATGCAGCTGGTATTCAGGTGATTTATTTCAAAAATGGCTGGGATGCGGAATATAAGGAAGCGGGTGGTGCCGACTCTCCAAACTTCCATAAATCGAATGCCTTAAAAACCATGCGTAAACGTCCTGAATTACAAGGGCAATTGTTAGCAAAAGGCGGTTGGGATTTTGAGCTGATTGATGAGTTAAAGCCATTGCCACAAGACTTGGTGATCGAAAAGCCACGTTATAGCGGTTTCTTTAATACCGCGTTGGACAGCATGTTACGTGTGCGAGGTATTCGCAATCTGGTCTTTGTCGGGATTGCCACCAACGTTTGTGTGGAATCGACGCTACGTGATGGCTTCTTCTTGGAGTATTTCGGTGTAGCACTTGCCGATGCCTGCTATCAGGCAGGTCCAGCCGAAGCTCATGAAGCCAGTCTGTATAACATCAAGACCTTCTTTGGTTGGGTGTCAGATACTGCAAATTTTGTAGATACCTTTCAAAAAGAAAGTGAGTCACTAAAAGAAACTAAATTAGCTGTAAGCGCATAAAGAATTAAAGATCAGAATTAAGGAAAAAATAGTATGCCTAAAGAAATCATTATTCCAGCAGGAACATCGAAACCATTAGCACCTTATGTACCGGCAACCAAGGCAGACAATATTGTGTATGTATCCGGTACATTAGCTTTTGATGAAAATAATAATGTGGTGCATGTCGGTGATGCCGCAGCACAGACCCGTCATATTCTGGAAACTATCAAGCGTGTGATTGAAGAAGCCGGTGGCAGCATGGATGACGTAACGTTTAACCATGTCTTTGTCAAAGACTGGGCAGATTATGCTGCGATTAATACAGTTTATGCTGAGTATTTCCCGGGAGATAAGCCGGCACGGTATTGCGTACAGACAGGTTTGGTCAAACCTGATGCGCTAGTCGAAATTGCTTCGATTGCCCATGTATAAGCCGATCCACCTGATTCAATCTCATTACTAGATGCCCCAGGTCTGAAACTGAACATCGACTTGGGGTAGGGAGAACAGCATGAATGCCAAACTATCTAAAAGCATCACAGAGACAGTTGCAGAAAATAAAGCATTAAATAAGGTTTTGGCGACTAACGCATCGGGTGACATCTTTACCCGGGTCGATCAGCAGATTTTCCGTCAGGGCATGTCTAATCTAGGTGCTGCAGTGAATGTCATTACCACGCAAGGCGATGCAGGAATGGCTGGATTTACCGCTTCGGCCGTATGTAGCGTGACGGATACACCACCAACGTTACTGGTGTGCCTGAACCGTTCTGCGTCAGTCTATGAAACCTTTAAAAAGAATCAGGTGTTGTGTGTGAATACCCTGGCATCACATCAACAAAATCTTTCCAATCTGTTTGGTGGAAAAACACCAATGGCAGAGCGTTTCAGTCAGGGGAACTGGAAAACTTTGGTGACCCGGTCACCTGTACTCGAGGATGCCTTAGTCAGTTTTGACTGCGAGGTGGTCCAATGTTTATCCGTAGGCAGTCATGACGTGCTGTTCTGTGAGGTGAAAGCCATGTGCCAGAGTCAAGGCAATGCGCTGATGTACTTCAACCGTTCTTACTGTGAGCCACACAAAATGTGCTAATTCAATTCAATCCTAATCAAGGAGGGGAAGCCGATTTAAGAAAAAGAAACGTGGTTTCCAAAATTTAAGCCTTACCAAGGCAATCTCGATACCACACCCGTGCAAACAGATGAATATCTGCCTGCTGGAAAAAGTATTATTCTCGGGTTACAGCATGTGTTTGCCATGTTTGGGGCAACCGTACTGGCGCCCTTATTAATGGGGTTTGATCCCAATCTCACGATTTTTATTACCGGGATTGGTACCATTTTATTTTTCCTGATCACGGGCGGTCGATTGCCAAGTTATCTAGGATCCAGCTTTGCCTTTATTGGCGCCGTCGTTGCGGTGACGGGCTATTCCGGTGTCGGGACGAATCCCAATATCGGACTGGCACTCGGGGGAACTATTGCCTGCGGTATTGTCTATGCCTTGATTGGTCTGCTGGTGATGAAAACCGGCACCAACTGGATTGAAAAACTGATGCCACCGGTGGTCACGGGTGTGATTGTGATGATTATCGGTTTGCATCTGGCACCGGTCGCGATCAAAAGTGTCTCTGCTAACCAGTTTGATTCCTGGATGGCGTTAATCACCATTATCTGTATCAGTGTGATTGCCGTGTTTACCCGCGGAATGGTGCGCCGTCTGCTGCTGTTATTGGGTTTATTGTCTTCCTATCTGATTTATTTCTTTTTCACCAATATTATGGGCTTCGGAGCTGCGATTGATTTCAGTAAAGTCAGTGAAGCGGCATGGTTTGGTTTGCCGACTTTCCAGAGTCCAGTCTTTGAAGCGAATGCCATGCTGATGATTGCGCCAGTGGCCATTATTCTGGTAGCAGAAAATCTGGGGCATTTTAAGGCTGTATCTGCGATGACCGAGAAAAACCTGTCACCGTATATGGGGCGTGGTTTCTTTGCCGATGGTGTCTGTACGTCATTATCCGCTTCTATCGGCGGTACCGGGATGACGACTTATGCTGAAAATATCGGTGTGATGGCAGTGACCAAAGTGTATGCAACCACTGTGTTTATCTTTGCCGGCATTTTCGCCATCTTGCTGGGTCTTTCACCTAAATTTGGTGCAGTGATCAGTACTATTCCAGTGGCCTTATTGGGTGGCGCATCGATTGTGGTCTTCGGTCTGATTACTGTGGCGGGTGCCAAAATCTGGGTGGATAACCGGGTTGATTTTACCAAGAACAGTACGCTGATCATTGGGGCAGTGTGTCTGATCATGGGAACAGGTAACTATAGCTTGCAGATTGGTGGTTTTGATCTGGGCGGGATTGGGACTGCAACTTTGGCTGCGATTTTATTAAATCTGTTCCTGAACCGTGGTGAAGATAAAGAATTGCCTGAACCCGCATCGACTGCAACAGAAATAGAGGTTAAGCCGGTCGCTTAATACAAGGAGCATTTTTTGAGTCATACAATTGCATTTTTAGGACTCGGGGCAATGGGCTGGCATATGGCTTCCCATTTGCCAAAACTCGGACACCCGGTTTGGGTCTGGAACCGGACTGAACAGAAAGCTGTAGAGCATGCCACACTGTTCACCACTCAGGCTGTCAGTATTGAGCAGGCGGTTCAAGCCGACTTTATCTTTTCCTGCTTACCCACCAGTCAGGATGTCGAAAATCTAATCGCTGCACATCCACCCAAGTCAGGTGCAATCTGGATTGACTGTACCAGTGGTGTGCCAGAATCGGCACAAAAACTGGAAAAACTGTTGGAGCACCAGGGCAGCTTTTATCTGGATGCTCCGGTCTCTGGTCAGACTATTGGCGCAGAAAAAGGTACTTTAACCGTGATGGTGGGAGGGAATGAGCAAGCCTTTGAACAAGCCAAACCGATCATTGATGCCTTTGCTGGCCTGATTGAATATGTGGGAGAAAGCGGTTCTGGCTTTGCGGTAAAAGCTGTGAATAATACCTTAATGGCGACTCACTTATGGGCATTGGCTGAAGGGCTGACGGTACTGAAAGTGCAGGGTGTTGATTTAAGCAGTGCGCTGAACTGTATCAATCACTCCAGCGGTAAAAGCAACATGTCGGAAAATATCATGGCGCAGCGTGTCCTGAGCCGTGAATTCAATAAAACTTTTGCACTGGATTTACTGCAGAAAGATATTGGCATTGCTCTAGAGTTGGTACAGCAACAGCAACTGGATTTATCGATGATGGCTTTAGTTCAGCAACAGTTCCAGCAGATTGCCAAAGCTCAGGCCAGTCAATTGGATTTCTCGGCTGCGGTGCAAGGCTTGGAGCAACGTACCCAAATTGAATTGAGGGGATAAAGTTTTGTTAATCGCGATCTTCAGAGAGATGATTAATTTTCATTTGAAGTTATAGCGACAGATGTATTGATTCAAAAGAATAAAAGCCGGGAACTTTAAACTCCCGGCTTTATGCTGTATAAGACAGTTCAATAGCCTAAGCAGATCTTTAATCTGATTGATACTTTATCAATTTAAATCGCTTCATTCTGCTGATTCGCCTGATATTCCTGAATCACTTCAAGCGCAGCACGAAATGCTTCCTGGGTCGCTGGAGCACCGCAGTAAGGTAGGCTATGTAGCAGCACTTCCTGAATTTCTTCTACTGTGGCGCCATTATTCAGGGCACCTCGCACATGGCCTTTCAGTTCAGTGGGACTTTTCTGAGCCGTCAGGAAGGCAATAGTAATTAAAGAACGATACTTACGCGGTAATACACCTTCACGTTGCCAGGTCGAACCCCAGGCATGTTCATTAATCCAGTCCTGTAGAGGCTGGGTAAAAGGCACGGTATTTTCCTGAGCACGCTGCACAAAGCTTTCGCCCATTACTTCGGTACGAACTTTCAAGCCATTTTCATAATCTTGTTGTGACATGCTTTATCCTCAATTTTATTATTGCTTTAGCTTTAGCTTAATGCTTTTAAAAGCTAAAATACTATCGTGCCATAGTCGTAAAAAAGTGGCTGAAAAGCCACTTGTAAAGCTTCCAGAGTAAAGTAATAAAATGACTTCACTCTCGAATTTATGACACCTTAAATTCAAGTTTTATTTAAGGTGATACTGAGTGTGAAGGATCAGTTTGCACTGAAGTATCCGTTCCTTTGGCATCCGCTTTCATGAGATACGGATTTTCAAGCTCTAATACCTCATTCAAATGCAGATCAAATACATCGGTCAA
Organism: Acinetobacter sp. LCT-H3; assembly: GCF_001866125.1. Taxonomy (NCBI): domain Bacteria; kingdom Pseudomonadati; phylum Pseudomonadota; class Gammaproteobacteria; order Moraxellales; family Moraxellaceae; genus Acinetobacter; species Acinetobacter sp. LCT-H3. The sequence goes on from NZ_MODX01000027.1 coordinate 10,773, forward strand.
CATGCTGTCATAACGGCGCGCATTATAGTGCAGCAGTTTTTCTGCTTCCTCATCATTAATAAAACCATGTAGCTGTGCATCTGCCACATGCTCTGCAAAGCTTAAACCCTTGAATTGGTCTTTATTCTCTGCTTTTTTAAAACGATCCCAGAGCTTTTCAATCTCCAGTAGCAGATTGAAAGTAGATTCCATACGGCCAGTGACATCATTTTCATTGGTATTATAGTAGACATGTTTTTTGAGCACTTGGCGGAACGCATTGTCTTCCATCATGCTATTGGCGACCTGCTGTTTCAGCTGATCTGACGGCTTTTTCAATGAACGGCCAAATGGGAAACATATGAATTTAACCATGCCAGATGCAACACCTACTGGGAAATTCGCAAATAAGTCATAAAACGCTTCCTGAGCGGTATATAAAGATTTCTCAATTGCCAATTGTGCATGCAGACGTTCAGCTTCTGTTTTTTTGCTATGCTCAAAGAATTTCAGGATTGCCGTCGCGATAAACAGATGCGCATGAATATCAGCCAAACGGCCAGAAAGCATTTCCTTACGTTTAATATCTCCCGCTAACAGACCTAAACACATATCTGCGGTCAGGGCAAAGTTAGCACTGAGCCGATTAATGATCTTGTAATAAGGTCGGGTAAAGTCAACCGTACTTTGCGGTGCTGCACTTGAACCGCCACTAAAGGCATAGGCAAATGAACGGGCCGTCCGGTTAAAGGTATAACCTAAATGTTTAAATAATAAATTATCGAAGGGATCAAGAGCTGCTTTCGGATCTTCAGCTTGCAGAAGCTGTAATTCTTCATATAAATAAGGATGGCAGCGCATCGAACCTTGACCAAAGATCATTAATGAACGGCTGAGAATATTGGCGCCTTCGACTGTAATCGATACTGGGATGGCCTGATAGTTGAGAGCAAGGAAGTTACGAGGCCCCATTTGAATAGCACGACCACCGACTACATCCATACCATGGTTAACAATTTTACGCATGGTCTCAGTGGCGTAGTATTTGGCTATTGCCGTCATAACTGCTGGTTTACCGCCTTGATTCAAGCCACAAGTTACTAAATAGCGGAATGCTTCCAGCATATAGGCATCACTGGCAATTTCACTATTGGCTTCCTGCACCCCTTCAAATTTACCCACTGAAATTTTAAATTGCTGGCGAATCCGTGAAAATGCACTGACATTCAAATAAGTCATCTCGGCACTAGAGGTAGATAAAGCTGGCAGAGAAATACCACGGCCAACAGCCAGACATTCCATCAACATACGCCAGCCTTTACCTGCATTTTTTACGCCACCGATAATCCAGTCCAGAGGAATAAATACATCCTTACCTTCAACGGTACCATTCATAAACGGTGAGCCAGGATGGTGCCGTGGACCAACGATGACGCCTTGGTGATTGGCAGGTAACAGGGCGCAGGTAATCCCATAGTCAGTTTTATCACCCAATAGATGATCCGGATCATACATTTTAAAGGCCAGACCGACGACAGTGGCAATGGGTGCCAAAGTAATCCAGCGCTTGGAAAAATTCATTCTCAAACCCAAGACTTCCTGACCTTCAAACTGGCCATAGCAGACTACACCGGTATCTGGAATGGCTCCGGCATCTGAGCCCGCTTCCGGACTGGTCAAACCAAAACATGGGATTTCTAGCCCTTTGGCTAAACCTGGTAAATAACGATTTTTCTGCTCTTCGGTGCCGTAATGCAGTAACAGCTCACCAGGTCCAAGTGAGTTAGGTACCATACAGCTGACTGCAGCAGTGAGAGAACGCGAAGAAATCTTGCTCATGACCCGGCTTTGAGCAAAGGAACTAAAGGCACGACCGCCATATTCTTTGGGAATAATCAAACCGAGGAAACCATTATCTTTAATATACTGCCAGATATGTTCAGGCAGCATTTTTTTCTCATGGATTTCCCATTCATTTAACATGCTACATAGCGTTTCAACTTCGTTATCCAGAAATGCCTGCTCCTCGACCGATAATTTTGGATAAGGATAATTATTGAAGGTTTCCCAGTTGGGCGCTCCCATAAAAAGTTCTTTTTCCCACCAGCTGGTACCGGAATCCAGCGCTTCACGTTCTGTCGGGCTAATGCTTGGCATGGCATCCGCTAAAGCCTTATAAGCTGGCCTGGAAATAAAGGACATACGCAGAGGATCAATCAGCACGACCAGACTAATCAAGATCAGTGGAATACCCAGAATCAAGGACCACGGGCTGATGAATGCACAGACCACTGACATCATCATCAGGGTAATCGCACCAGTGGTACGGGAAAATTGAAAGAAGAAAATTGCCCATAAACTGGCAAGTAGAAGAAGCACGGCAAAAATAAATAGCATTATTATATTTCTCCAGGGTTATACAACTGTGCCGCTGCCAGTATTAATAATGTGTTTTATTAACACTTGAGCGATATTTTTGCATCACTTAAGAATCAGGCAAGTTCACAGCTGTTCTTGTGAGAACTATCGTTATTAAATATTTCAACGACATATTAAAGTGTTTTAACTATTTTTGAGATTGTTTGAAAAGTGAGCAGTATTCAAGTGAGAACACGCAAAGAAATGTGAAGATAAGTAATAACTTAATGAATAAGGACAAGAAAAAAATTATTAAAGATTAACTTAAATTTGAATTCATAAGCTATAAAAAAGCCCTCTATTTAAGAGGGCTTGGGCTGAAGCGATTTTTAAGCTTCAATCGTCTGAACAGTGATTTTTTTTGCCGGATCAACTTTACGACGTACTGCTGGAACCGGTTCTCCGTAGTATTGACGATCGGCAAAGTAGCTTGAACGTACCATTGGAGCCGACCAGATATTCTTAAAGCCAAGCTTACGGCCATGTTCTGCGTAGCGCTCGAATTCTTCTGGTGTTACAAAGCGGTCGATTGGTGCATGCTGTTTAGAAGGCTGCAAGTACTGACCAATCGTCACATAATCGACTTCATGTGCTTTCAGGTCATCCAGCAGCGCAATAACTTCTTCTTCAGTTTCACCAATACCGACCATCAAACCACATTTGGTTGGAATATCCGGGCAGTATTCTTTAAACATTTTCAGCAGGTTTAAAGAGTGCTGATAATCAGAACCCGGACGCATCGCTTTATACAGACGTGGCACAGTTTCAATATTGTGGTTAAACACGTCTGGTGGACATTCAGTCATGATACGTAGCGCAATATCCATACGACCGCGGAAGTCAGGAACCAGGATTTCTAATAAAGTTTTTGGACTCAGTTCACGTGCTTCTTTAATACAATCGACAAAATGCTGTGCACCGCCATCCAGTAAATCATCACGGTCTACCGATGTGATCACCGCATATTTCAAACCTAAGTTAGCAATCGTTTCTGCCATATGGCGTGGTTCATCTGGATCTAGTGCATTTGGACGGCCATGTGCCACATCACAGAACGGACAGCGACGGGTACAGATGTCCCCCATAATCATAAAGGTTGCTGTACCACCGCCAAAACATTCAGGCAGGTTAGGACAGGCGGCTTCTTCACATACGGTATGTAATTTTTGCTGACGAAGTGTAGTTTTAATCCGTTGTACTTCTTCAGGTGCAGCCATTTTGACGCGAATCCAGTCCGGCTTCCGTGGTGTTTCAACCGTAGGTACAACTTTTACAGGAATACGGGCGACCTTTTCCGCGCCGCGAAGTTTGACACCCTGTTCAGGTTTACGGTTTTCAGACATATTCAACTTTTCCACTGTTTTTGAAGGGAGGAGATAATCAAAGATAGCGCTTTTATTATAACGGACTTAGCTACAAATGGGGCAAAAAGGACTATTCATTTAAAAAATGTTCTCATCACACAATATATGTCAGTTAAATACACCAAAATGACATGATTTACGTCATAATATGGCAAACAGATATTGCAGATGAATTTAATTTATAAAGGAGCGTTGAATGCCACGTAAGAAAGAGGTCGTTAGTGGGACTTTCGTTAAGTACGATGCGGTAGTTCTAGGTTCAGGCCCTGCGGGCGAAGGCGCGGCAATGAAACTTGCCAAATCGGGTAAGCGCGTTGCAATCGTTGATATGCGTGAACAACTTGGTGGTAACTGTACTCATGTTGGTACGATTCCAAGTAAAGCATTGCGTCAAACGGTATCAAGCATCATCCGTTATCAACGTGATCCAATGTTCCAGAAAGTCGGTGAATGGAAACAGTTCACCATGAAGCAAGTGCTTCGTAATGCGCATAAAGTGATTCAACAGCAGGTTGAAACACATTCACGTTTTTACGACCGTAATAAAATTGATATCTTCCATGGCCGTGCCTATGTTCAGGATGAAAATACCATTTTTGTATTTACTCCAGATGGCATCAAGGAAACGATTCAGTTTAAACAATTAGTGATTGCGACAGGTTCTCGTCCTTATCGTCCGGAAATTCTAGACTTTAATCATCCACGTGTATTTGATTCAGACAAAATTCTGGATCTGGATTATTCAATCCAAAAAATCATTATTTACGGTGCAGGTGTGATTGGTTGTGAATACGCATCGATCTTTATTGGTCTGGGCCATAAAGTTGACCTGATCAATACGCAGCCAAAACTGCTGAGCTACTTGGATGATGAAATCTCTGATGCATTGTCTTATCACTTACGTGAGCAGGGCGTGTTGATCCGTCACAATGAGCAGATTGATTACCTTGAAACATCTGATGATTATGTAGTTCTACATACACAAAGTGGCAAGAAAATTAAGGCGGATGCCATCCTTTGGTGTAATGGTCGTTCAGGGAATACTGATGGTTTAGGCCTGGAAAATGTTGGCCTGAAACCGAACAGCCGTGGTCAATTGACTGTAAATGATCAATATCAAACCGAAGTCGAAAATATCTACGCTGCGGGTGATGTGATTGGCTGGCCATCTCTTGCTTCTGCTGCCTATGACCAAGGTCGTTGTGCGGGTGCCAACATGAGTGGAGAAAAAGATGTTGCACCAGTGACGGATATCCCGACTGGTATTTATACCATTCCGGAAATTTCTTCAATTGGTAAGACTGAACAGCAGTTGACTGAAGAAAAAATTCCGTATGAAGTTGGCCAAGCTTCATTCCGTCATCTGGCACGTGCCCAGATTACCGGTGATACGGTAGGTGAATTGAAGATCCTGTTCCATCGTGAAACATTAGAAGTTTTAGGCGTTCATTGTTTTGGTAACAATGCTTCTGAAATTATCCACATTGGTCAGGCGGTAATGAACAGCCCGAACAATACCATCAAGTATTTCGTGGAAACCACCTTTAACTATCCGACGATGGCAGAAGCGTATCGTGTAGCAACGTTGAATGGCATGAACCGTTTATTCTAATTTGATTAATTCAAGTTAGATCAAAAACCCGTAAGTATTTGCTTGCGGGTTTTTTTTTTATTGGAATGGTTTGAGTTGGTTAGAACATACAACTATTGACCTATGCCATTTGAAATGAAGAACAGGATTATAAAATTAATTTTTTAAGCCGCCATTTTTCGGCATTCTTCAGCACAACGACGACACGCTTCGGCACACTGCTGGCAATGATCGTCTTGATGTTGACCACATTCTTCTGCACAGTAGTCACACGCTTTGGCGCAGAGTTCACACATCTCATGCATGAAAGGAGACTGTTTCTGTTCTATACGGGCGCAAAGCTGGCAAATATCTGCACAATCCAGACAGCGTTGAATACATTCCCGCATCATCTCCAGATCTTCTTCTTTAAGACAGGCGCTAGCACAGTTGGCACATGCGAGTGAACAGCTCATACAGGCCCGAACACAATCTGAAAATTGAAGCTCATTCATGGTCTTTTCCTCTATTCATATGCTGAATCCTGATTTTCTAATACGCTAAGCAGAAAAAGGAAAATACACTAGGCAGATTAGGTGAGGAAAAGTAAACAGTTACCTTATTTTGTTAAAGATCGATTAGATCAAACCTAATATTCAGAGTTAACTTTTTGTTTGGAAATGAAACATTTTTGGTGCGGTCGCAGTATTGATGGTAGAAAATTTATATGCAGAGTCATTCTTATCAAAGGTTTAGGTTGCCTTTCTCGTTATTCTCATTTTTTATTAAAATGGACGGAAACCCGCCAGGCTATAGCGTTCCAAGAAAGGGCAATGACCAGTTGGAAAGAGTGCCGGGAAGATGGAATGACCTGATTGTCTCGGAATACAATTCTAACTAATAATTTGCTCGTAATCACTGGGATAAATTTGTTATTACGAGGCCTCAACTTTATGTCTGATAATCAAAACATATGAAAAAACTTAAACCCAGACAGCGCAAAATTATTATGAATTCTAAAATTTTGAAATAATAAAGAAATATAGTAATTGTTGGGTTTTACTACTTTTAGTTTTTGTGCTGAAACATAGTGAAATTTACTGATGCTATTTCAGCAGTTTAATGCGCGCAGAAAGCCTGATTAAAGTATTCAAACAGTTCAGGGGTTTGCAACCATAGTGCAATCGACAATGTGAGTAAAAGCAGGATTGCCACAGCAATCGAGATTTTGAGTTTTAGCAGAGAATCAGTCATGCACAATTTGCTCCTCATTGACCCAGAAATGTACCAGTACACCAAACACACTTAATGCAATCGACAGCATCCATACGGCATTGTAATTGCCTGCTATATCATGGTTAACACCACCGAGCCATCCACCAAAGAATGAGCCAACCTGATGAGTGAAAAATACAATACCACTCAACATGGTCAGATACTTAACCCCGAACATATTGGCGACAATACCATTGGTCAGTGGTACGGTAGACAACCATAATAAACCCATGATGACACCAAAGGCATAAACTGTCCATGTGCTTAGGGGCAGCAGTAAAAATGCAATAATAGCAATGCCGCGTAGACCATACAGGCCCATCAATAAGTGCGGTTTAGAGTATTTCCCACCGAGCCAGCCGGCGGTATAGGTGCCGACCACATTAAACAAACCGACCAGTGCCAGGAAAATCGTTCCAGTAGTGGCATTAAACCCGTGATCAATCAGATAGCCAGGCAGATGAATTCCGATAAAGACTACCTGGAACCCGCAGACAAAGAAGCCCAGTGCCAGAAACCAGAAAGGTTTATGGTTTTTAACCACATTAGAATCTGTTTAAAACTGAGCGATGCTTTATTGGGTGTAGGAATGGCATTAGCAGCAACATACATCGGTGCTTTCAGCATCCAGGCGAGGGGTACAATCAGTGCGATTAAAATGGCACTGACCATCAGTGCGGCTGACCATCCGACATTCTGTAACAGCAGCAGGGTCGAGGGCAGCATGATAAACTGACCAAAAGATCCGGCTGCACTGGCAATGCCCATGGCCAGACTGCGTTTTTCTGGTGGTGCTGCACGTCCGACTGCAGACAATAACACCGGAAAAGAAGTTGCAGATAGTGCTAGACCCAGAATTAAGCCCACACTGAGATTGAGTAGCAGACCGGTCGAACTGAATGCCATCAAGAGTAGGCCAATGGCATATAAAGCACCACCAATCGCTACGACAATTTTGCTGCCATATTTATCGGCAAATGCCCCGGTAATCGGTTGTACTGCACCCCAGATCAGGTTTTGCGTGGCAATGGCCAAACTAAATACATTATGTCCCCAACCAAATTCTTCACTCATCGGTACCAGATATAGGCCAAAGGCATGACGGACACCTAAAGACAATGCCAGAATCACTGCTGAACCAATGAGCATATAAATAAGTGGTTTGGAAAACTGGCTGTTGGTCATAAAGAGTCTGTACTGTGAGTATCGCAACCTATGTTAGTCGATTCGACTTGTCGTCGCGATAGAATAATAATTACTTAAAAGATAAATTTTTTTTATAGATTCGATGTTTATAGAGATAGACAGGTCCAGATTAGAATCTAGATATTGCGTAAAGTCTTGGCTGATTTGGTGAATTCGGAACTTAAAAAAGCAGAGCTAAGCTCTGCTTTTAAAATTGAACTGTCTTAGAATCGCATACCAATACCTGCATAAGCTAGGATCGGATTAATTTCTACATCGGCTTTAGAATTGATTAACGTTTGCCCGGTATTTTCATTGATTACAGTAATTTTGGATTCGTTTTGCAAATGGGCATAAGACACTGAGCCAACTGCAAACCATTTCTCATTGAAATCATAAGTAAAGCCGGCAGTCACTACAGGAGCAAAAGCATCGGTGGCTTCGAGATCCACTTTCATTCTGCCATTACTGTCCTTCATTTCAAGAGAAGCACCAGCATTTTGATTAATAATATTCTGGATCATATGACCTGCAGCAACCAGATCAGCTTCAATGCCTTTATCCATTTCAAGTTCATTGAAGTAGGCATACATTAACCCTACTCCTACATAGGGGCGGAATTTATTTACTCCTGTCTTACCAAAATGATATTGGAATTCAAAAGCAGGCGTCCATGCACGAGCTTCGGCAGCTTTGCTAGACTGCGCCAGGTCTGTAATTCTAATGTCATTGGCAAGATTTAAATTGCCTGCAATCCCACCCAAAGGCGTTGCCACAGCAGCAAATGGGGCATAAATTGTACCTTTACCTTTGATATCTACTTTGGGGGGAATACCAGCCTTCATTTCAAATGAAACATTATCAGTGAAGAAATAATTGGTCATGATGCCAAGCGTAGTGACATCATCTGCTTCAAGACCTGTTCCCGGGTTATCCCATTCTGAAAGACCATATACATAAGAATCTCCAGAAAGGCCACTAGATACCTGACCCCCAAATGCACCAATTAATCTTACTAATCCTTCAACAACACGATTTGGTCTACGGTCGGGATCAAGGTTATCTATGACGGTTTGTGCTTGAATATCTCCAACTTTGGATTGATAACCTTCATTAATTGCAGTATTTACACGAACGGGCTGTGCTTTACCTTGTGGCATGACATGTAAAGCCCCTACTGAGACTGAAAAACGCTTAAAGCCATCACCTTCTTGCAAGCTGAAATAAGGAGAGTCTGCATGAGCCAGAATAGGCATTAATGCCATTGATCCAATGAATGTCCCTAAAATCTTTTTCATTTGAACTCCTTGTTCAATTTATTCATCTTTGTTTTTGTTATTGTTAATAAACTAAACTTAGTTCAATTAATCTGTATAAAAAACGAGAGTGCTAAGTGGGTGAAAAGTTAATAAATAATGATTTTTATTTCAATGTGTTAATTTATTTTAGTAATTATGTAATTTATTAAATTAAAGATAAAGAGCAGAGTTTAACTCTGCTCTTTGGGTATCTAATGAAATCTATATAATTAGAATCGCATACCAATACCTGCATAGGCCAAGATCGGGTTTACCTCAATATCTGCCTTGGATTCAATTAGTTTGCCGAAGTTATTATCTGTAACTGTGATCGTAGTTTCATTGTTTAAGTGAGCATAAGAGATTGAACCTACCGCAAACCATTTATCATTGAAGTCATAAGTAAAACCTGCAGTGACGACTGGAGCAAAAGCATCTGTTGCTTCAACTTTAACTTTTGGATTAGCGTTTTCATTTGGTGATCCATCTAATGATGCTCCAGCTTTATTATCCAAAATATTAGCAATCATATGACCCGCAGCAATCAGGTCTCTTTCTGTCTGTGGATTAATTTCAAGTTCATTAAAATAAGCATACATGAGGCCTACGCCAATATAAGGACGGAACTTGTTTACGCCAGTTTTACCAAAGTGATACTGGAATTCAAAAGCTGGTGTCCATGCTCGGGCAGAAGCTGCAGGACCATGTGCCTCTAAATCTGTAATAAAAATATCATTGTCTAACTCAATAGAACCGACGATTGGCGAAGCAATTGCACTAAATGGAGCGTATATTTTTCCCTTTCCTTGTAAGTCTACTTTAGGTGGAATCCCAGCTTTCATTTCAAAAGAAATATTATCAGTAAAGAAATAATTGGTCATGATGCCTAAGGTGGTGACATCATCTGCCTCTAACCCAGTTCCCGGATTATTCCAGTTTTCTAAACCATAAATATTTGCCGTACCACTCATGAACGCGGGCAATGTACTATTTGGATTTACACCATTAATTAAATCAATTAGCCAATTAGCCAAACCTGATGAGTTTTCTGCACGGTTATCAATAACTGCCTGGGACGAGATCTCTCCAACATCAGATTGAATACCTTCATAAGCAGCTGTACTTACTTTAAACGGCTGTGCTTTGCCTTGCGGCATGACATGTAAAGCCCCCACTGAGACTGAAAAACGTTTAAAGCCCTCGGCTTCCATACTGAAATATTTTGAATAGTCGGCCGCCTGAGTGGTGGAAGTAATTCCAATAAGTCCGGTAGCCATACATATAAAAGTTGATTTTTTCATCTTAAAGTTCACTCCATGAAGTTTAAATGACGGATTATTATAAGTTCAATTTAGATAATTATAGAGTATTTACTCTACTCTAAAATTGCTTAAATTAAGATAAATGGAATACTTGAGACGTTGTTTTTTTAATCAAAAAATGGTAGCAACATTAAATGAAACATCGTTTGATAACACAATAAAAAGACTTGTTTTTACATCTCGCTCTTTTTTTTTGTACAATAGACTGAGTTATTATTGAGTCAAGCTGATGAGCTCCCCAAATACTCCCAAGAAAAAGCCTTTAGTTAATTTGCCGTTTCCATTGAAGCAAGCTGATCAAGGTGCAACAGATGAGATCTTAGAGGATCTTCGTCCCAAGCCACAACGTTATGCTGATCGAACCTGGATGCCACCACGTGGCACCCGTCGTTCAATGGGAAAACGATAAGTTTTCTAATAAAAAAGCCATGGTTTGACCATGGCTTTTTTATTTATTGCTATTTAAGTCATTTAACTTACTGAGAAGCTGGCATTCTGCGGTCATTATTTTGATAATGACTTCTTTTCTGATGATACATATCTTGATCGGCACGTTTTAGCATGTCTTCAAGACGCTCATCTGCATAGCTGGTTGCATGTCCGATCGATAGGCTGATTGGCTGATGTGAGTAAAACTGGTTATCAACCACTAAAAGTTCATGCAAACTATTGAGACAATTTTGCAAAGCAGTTTGATCCGCACCAGGTAAAAGGACTACAAATTCATCTCCACCAATTCGAGAGGCAGAATAGGGCGTATGTTGAATAAGTTGATTCAGGATATTACCCACGCGACGTAACTGGTTGTCTCCAGCATCGTGTCCAAGGCAGTCATTTAATTCTTTGAGTCCGTTGAGATCCATAAAAATACAGGATACTGGACGCAGTAAATTACGCTCCAGACGGTTCAGTTCCTGCATGTAAAATGAACGGTTACATAGCTGAGTCAAGACATCATGTCTGCCTAGATATTCCAGATAATGTTCAGCTTTTTTACGTGCGGTAATATCTGTCAGGGCAATTTGAACAATACTCCAGTCATGGAGGTAATCAGGAAATACGGTAAATTGAAGCAGGACATGACGGATACTGCCATCCAGTGCATAGTTTACGGCTTCACGCTGATGATGCAGGTTACCATTCCAAAGCTCAATAAGTTGTTCTTTAAAGGTCTGTACCATTTCTTTAGCAAAGACTTTATGTACATTCTTTAATAGAGCATCTTTGGTTGAGGCGCCGAACAGATCGAGAGTGGCCTGATTGACATCAATGATTCTAATCTCTCTAATGCATTCATAAATAAAATCATGATGTACATCCAGAAAAGTTTGAAAATCTTCAATTCCTAAATCACGTAAATGATCTAGTTTAATTTTAATATGGCTAAAATCCTCGATCCATAATGAAGCCGGTGAATAAATAAAACGAGCTTCAGCCAGATGGCGATTTTGTTCTTCTAAACGACGAGCTTGTGTATAAGCAGTGATGTCTTCAGTAGTAATCAAGAGTAAGGAGAGATCATGCTCATGTTGTGGCAGGACAATTCCTTTCAGCTGAATATCCAGACGTTGACCAGTCAAGGTATAGTTTACTGCTGAATGGGAAAATTGAGTGTCTCCATTCCATAGAGCGACGAGTTCCTGGATGTGGGATTTGCTCATATCCTTTTTGAACACGAGATCCAAATTTTGACTGAGATGGTTAAAGTCATCTGCCTGATAAAGTTCTAGTGTTTTAGGATTGACCTTAAGTAGTTTAATTTTTTTCGCACATTCTAAAATACGTGATTCGTCTTCTTGCAAAAAAGTGAGTAAATCCTGCACCCCTTGAGCACGCCAGAGATCAAATTGTTTTTTTACCTCACTAAAATCTTCAAGCCACATGGCAATAGGAGATAGTTCAAAAATTGGAGAATCCAGCATGTTCATTCAAGCAGCTCAATTTTATTATTTAATTTAATGAGGCAAGTATAAGACCAAAAAAATGATTTTAGAATAATGTGATAATTAAATATTTATCTTGAAATTGAACGCTATTTTTATTAGATCACCTTTTATATTTCACAATAAAAAAGCCAATTCAGGAATTGGCTTTGATTGACAATAATTCTGAAATTAAAGAGGGTTTCTACGTGCTTTATTTTCAGGTTTTGGTGGCGCGATTTCACGCTTACCATGCCAAACATCTGAAAAATCCTGTTCATTAATATTATACAGTTCGAGCAGTGCCAGAATCACACCACCAAAGACCATTGGACCTTCAGAATTGTTCTGGAAATCGAAAACCTTACCATTCAAATTATGCAGAATGTCCTGAATCTCAAAAACACGATCACGGCCATTACTGTCTGTTGGATACATTTGGGTATTCAGTAAAATTTTAGCCAGGCTTTTTTCACTATCGGTCACTGCAAGCACTTCGATCAGTTCATCGGTGGGGTCAGCAAAAATGATAGAGTCACGGAAAATGGTTTTAAGGAATTTTTCATTCAATTTCGGAAGCGGTTTTTCTACAAACGGGCGAAAAGATTGCGGGAAAATCACGTTATGTGAAATCCCTTTAAACATAGGTGCAATTTCTTCCACTTTATAACCTGCAATGCCGCAGCCGACCGAGGTCAGGAAATACTTATTTTTCGGATGATTCTTGGTATAAATTTTAAAGTCATCGATATAATGCTGAATCTGTGACAATGGCATTTGTTGCAAATGCTCATTCATTGTAGGAATAGCATAGCTTTGACCAGACCAGCCACGACCAACCCCTTCTACAGCACCAAAGTGCTCAAGCGCTGTTCTTGCGGCACCGCCTGCATGCAGCCCTGCCATATTGCTGCCAAATACAAATACAGTATTTTCTGGCAAGGATTTGACGATGCTTTCATCATGGTATTGGTAAGTCATGGCTTTTGATTCGATATCCTTATTGGTTTCATGTTGCCTTTGAAATTGCTAGGGGTCAAGGCAAATTGTGTCTATAAGAAAGCAAAAGTCTCAAGAGAAATTAGAACTTTATGTAACTGAATTTTAGCTATCTTCATAGAGATGTTTAACGTGCCACTTGCTTGAGTTCTTAAATATTATTAGCTAATTTTTAAATAAATATTCTTGAAATTTAATAAAATATTCAAGGCGGATAAGATGAGATGGAACTGTTTTGTAATCATTCCATTAAGTTACTTATAGACTTCAATTTTTACCAAATAGACACCTGTTTAGGCATTGAGTAATTCAGATTTAACCCCATAATTAGAGCAACAAAATATTGCCAGTGAATTGCCGCCAATTATGTCTGATAAAACCCCTTTCGATTTAGTGACCAGCTATCAACCTGCTGGCGATCAGCCACAAGCCATTGAAAAACTGGTTCAGGGAATTGAGCGGGGCTATAAGAATCAACTATTGCTAGGCGTAACAGGGTCGGGTAAGACTTACACTATGGCCAATGTGATTGCGCGGACACAACGCCCGACCATTGTCATGGCACATAACAAAACCTTGGCAGCTCAGCTCTATGGCGAATTTAAGGCATTCTTCCCGAATAATGCGGTGGAATATTTCGTTAGTTACTATGATTATTATCAGCCTGAAGCCTATGTGCCATCTTCCGATACTTTTATCGAGAAAGATTCAGCAATTAATGATCATATTGACCAGATGCGGTTGTCCGCAACACGAGCTTTATTGGAACGCCGTGATGCCATTATTGTTGCTTCAGTTTCTGCAATCTACGGTTTGGGTGATCCGAATGCCTACATGAGTATGTTACTGCATGTGGTGGAAGGGGATCGTATTGGTCGGGATGATATTATTCGCCGTCTGGTCGAGATGCAATATACCCGCAATGAACTGGAGTTCCTGCGTGGTACCTATCGTATTCGCGGTGAAATTATTGATATTTTCCCTGCGGAATCGGACCAGAATGCAATCCGTATCGAGCTGTTTGATGATGAGGTAGATTCGATCCGCTGGTTTGATCCATTGACTGGCAAAATGATCCGCAAAGTACCGCGTGTGACAATTTATCCAAAAAGCCATTATGTCACACCAAAGGATAATCTGACCCGTGCCATTGAAACCATCCGAGAAGAGCTGAAAGAGCGCCTGGTGTTTTTCCGTGAGAATGACAAATTATTAGAAGCACAGCGTATCGAACAGCGTACCCGTTATGATCTGGAAATGATGCAGCAACTGGGCTATACCAATGGCATCGAAAACTATTCACGTCATTTATCTGGCCGTCCTTCAGGTGAAGCACCGCCAACACTGTTTGATTATGTACCTGATGATGCCTTGCTGATTATTGATGAATCACATGTAACCGTTCCACAGATTGGTGCGATGTATAAGGGCGACCGTTCACGTAAGGAAAATCTGGTGAACTATGGTTTCCGTTTGCCGAGTGCACTGGATAACCGTCCAATGAAATTTGAGGAATGGGAACGTATTGTTCCAACCACGGTCTATGTCAGTGCAACGCCAGCACGATATGAACTGGAAAAGTCAGAACAAATTGTAGAGCAGGTGGTGCGTCCAACAGGATTGGTCGATCCTGAAATTGAAATCCGTCCAGTGCTGACCCAGGTCGATGATGTATTGTCCGAAATCAATATCCGCAAAGATCTGAATGAACGTGTACTGGTGACGACATTAACCAAGCGTATGGCAGAAGACCTGACTTCATATTTGAAAGAATATGGCGTAAAGGTAGCCTACTTGCACTCAGATATCGACACTGTAGAGCGGGTAAAAATTATTCATGAATTGCGTACCGGTATTTACGATGTGCTGGTCGGGATTAACCTGTTACGTGAAGGTCTGGATATGCCAGAAGTGTCCTTGGTAGCGATTCTGGATGCAGATAAAGAAGGTTTCCTGCGTTCCGAACGTTCGCTGATTCAGACCATTGGTCGTGCTGCACGTAACTTGAAAGGTAAAGCAATTCTTTATGCGGACCGGATTACGGACTCCATGCAAAAAGCAATTGATGAAACGGATCGTCGTCGTACCAAACAAATTCAGTTTAATGAAGAGCATGGTATTGTCCCACGCAGTGCCGTACGTCAGGTGATCAAGGAAATCGATACTGGAGAGGTGCTCGATGATGATCAAATTGATGAACGTATCTCAGATCAGGCTAAAGCTTTAAGTGCGGATGAGCGGCATCTGCTGGCAGATCCAAAACTGTTTGCAAAGCATATGACTAAACTTGAAAAAGAGATGCTGAAAGCTTCTAAAGAACTGCAGTTTGAACAGGCAGCGCGTTTGCGTGATGAAATTCTACGCTTGAAGGCTCAGATGCTGAGTTAAGCAATTGATCTGCCTATGATTAGTTGTGCAAAACTAATCATAAATCTTACATATCGATACACAATCATTCACACGATGACGTTATTGTTGTTACAGATAAAATTTTACAAAAACATGTGGTTCACTCATCTGTGTGAATGAAAGGATACTTTATGACAACTAAGAATTTTTCTCAGGCAAGTCTAAAAATTGCCAAAATTGCGATTGGTAGTGCTGTTCTTCTGGGTTTGGGCGCTACGACCATGGCATATGCGCAAAAAGAGTCATTACCGACTGTGGAAAAAGTTGAACTGGACCGTTATTTGGGTAAATGGTACGAAGTGGCGCGTAAGCCTTTATATTTTCAGAATAAGTGTGACCGTGATGTCACAGCAACGTATACTTTGAATGAAAATGGCAATATCGTGGTTGATAACCGCTGTATTAAAAAAGATGGTGAACAAACCCAGTCAGGGGGTGAGGCATTTGTGCAAAATCCACCCCAAAATACCAAATTAAAAGTCAGTTTCTTGCCAGACTTCATTCGCTGGATTCCTGTCGGACGTGGCGATTATTGGGTCTTGAAACTGGATGAAAACTATCAAACCGTTTTGGTCGGTGAGCCTAAACGTAAATATATGTGGATACTCTCACGTGACCCGCAGTTGGATAAAAATGTAGTGAATGAATATTTACAATACGCACAGTCAGTCGGTTATGACCTGAGTGATGTGATTCACACCAAACAAACTGCGCGATAAACTCAGTTTATCCTCAAACCATGCTTCGGCATGGTTTTTTTATATTTATACAATCAGAAGCTACACCTTGAAAATTTATCATTCGATCAAAGAATAGAGACAAGTATTCTTGAAGACATCCCGATATAATGCGCGCAAAGAGATTTTGGGGTAGTGAATGTATAAAGGGATCGCGCTGTCAGTGCTGGCGTCACTGGTTTTTGGTGTGCTTTATATTTTCACGCCTTTTCTGCAGCCACTAGACAGTGAGCAAACCTTTGCATGGCGTATGTTGGCGACCCTCCCGTTTCTGACGGCGTTTATGTGGTGGTCAGGTGATCTCAATCATATCGGCAGTATTTTTAAGCGAATTCTACAGCAGCCGACGTTTCTGATCTGGTTAATTATTAGCTCTTTACTTTGTACAACCCAACTCTGGTTATTCTTATGGGGGCCGATTAATGGTCGCGGCCTGCAAGTGTCGCTGGGTTATTTCCTGTTGCCTTTGGTGATGGTTCTGGTTGGCTGTGTGCTCTATAAAGAAAAATTGTCTGCCTGGCAGATGGCGGCGGTGGTTTGTGCGGTATTGGGCGTGGGACATGAAATCTGGCGGATTGGTTTTATTGCCTGGGAAACGGTCTATGTGGCTTTGGCTTATCCACTGTATTTCTTCCTGCGCCGTCGCTTTGGTACGGATCACTTGGGTGGATTCTGGTGGGACTTGTGTCTGATTCTGCCAGTGGCTTTCTATCTGGGCTTTGTACATAGCGATTCTCTCAAGCTAATGGTCAATTTCACTCATCTCATCTTGGCAGTGTTGGGTTTGGGTTTCTTAAGTGCTTTAGGCTTAGGTAGTTATATTCTGGCAAGCCGTTATCTGCCTTTTGTGATTTTTGGTCTGCTGAGCTATCTGGAGCCAGTGTTACTGGCTTTTGCCTCGATGGCACTTGGGGAACGGGTAGAATCTGGAGAATGGCTGACCTATATCCCGATTTGGCTAGCGGTGATGGTGCTGATTGTGGAAGGAATATTGCATTTAAAACAGCAGCAGTTGAAAAAAGATGAACTTGAAAAAAAAGCTGAAAAACTGGAAAAACTCAAAAAAAATAATGAATAATGCTATTTGCATAAGTGTGATATTCGTCAGATAATTTTGACGTAAATGTTATCTAATTCATGTACCATTTTGTTTAAAAGAATGTTCGTTATATTTAAAGGGGATAAACATGTCACAGATTGCGATTCCATATCAGTTACGTGCACATTTATCCCAACTGGAACCGAGCCTCGATTTAGAATGGGAGCGGGAGCTTAAAGCCGTTCTGGCAGATATCTCGCCTGAGCTCAAGGAAAGTATCAATTTTCAGATTTTAAAGCCAAAAAGAATTCTCTGGGATCAGGAAACCAATCAATACCGTTATCAGGCTTATCATTCGGTAGAAGCTTTAAGCCAAAAATTTCTGAATGACCGGATGCGTTATTATGCCAGCACGTTCGGTCTCTCTTTGAAAAGCCTGCTCGGGTTAAATGACAGCTTGCAAGTTGCCGACTACCTGGAAAACGTGCTCGAGCAGATTGATAAAATTGAAGTCAATGAAAACTTCCAGATGCAGCGTGAAAAGCTGGAGCTACGTCGTACTTTTTTGTTGAATGCTGCTGAAATTATTCGTGGTCTTCAATTACAGCCGATCGAAGGCGTACGTAAGCTCACTGAACAGCAGGTTAAATGCTTCATTATTGAAGTGTTTATCAAGCAACAGTTGTTGGGCTACTGGTATAAACCTTTATTAAAAAAACAGACTGCGGAAATGCAACATCCGCTATTCCGTTATTTTCTGATTAAAGAACAGCAAATCCGTCATTTTGATATTGTCCGCACTTCACAGTTTTTATTTATCGTTGCGCCTGTGATGGATGTACAACAAAACCCGTATTCTATTCGTCGCTTCCTCATAGAAGAAAAAGGTGCATTAGAAGGTCAAGTTTATCTGAATATTCTGGTTCTGGATCTGAAAGAGGATATGAATGAAGAGGTAGTAGAGACACTGAAATCCCAGATGCAGCGAATGGTAACCTTGCAAAGCCAGATCCATCTGGACGTCAGGGACATTGTGCATAATCTGGAGCAGGTCTCTGAACTAAAGTTATTACCTTTGCTGGTCGAACCGGTTCAAGTGGTCGAAAAGAATGCCGATGTTGTTGCGCAACGCCATTTGAAGCAGTTGGAGGAAATTCTGACACGGGAATTGCTGCTGCCAATGCGGGATGCGATTCGTGATCATTTGTCGCATATTGAAGAGTTTGCTTATCTCTATTTACATGTACATAAAATCTTTACTGAAATTTTAGCCTATTACCGGGACTTCAAAGCTCAGCCAGGATTTATGTTTAATTCCTATATCCAGAATTTCGAATATAAGTTATTGGCATTTATCCGTTTGCTGGAAAAGCGTAAGGGTGAAACCTTTATTCCGATGAACCGGAATGAATGGCAGGTAATGCATCAGCGTTCCGAGCAGCCGATTAAAGATATTCAAACCACGATTGCCGATAATGTGCAGCAATATCGGGATCTGAAAAAATATATCAATACGTTGAACCGTCAGAAAGCCGAATATGAAAAAAAATCCATGCTGAAAAAGCTTTGGCGTAAAGATAATTCAGATGAGGCAATAGAAATTGCACTGAATAAATTGCAGCAGTTAAAACGTAGCATGTTCCTGGAAATTATTCAGGTGCCAAGAACCCATGAAAACAGCAGTGTATTTCTAGAATTTGAAAGTTTGCAAAGTTTCCAGAAAGTTGAGCGTCACTATGCCTTTCCTTGTGGAGATAATGGTCTCACCCGTTTACCTGTACTGATTCATTTGCCAGAAACTTATGATGATTTCGATGTGGAAAACTTTAATGCTTCTATGAGCTTGGATATGAATTTTTCAGCAGGCAGCAGGCTGCAACTGGATCATGAAAATGCAGTCAACTTCGAGATTTAGATTTGTGTGAATAAACAACATTTAACAAAAATCTGGTTTAGAGCTTGAAAAATGTTATTTTTCGATTTTTAAATGCAAAATCATCTGACTAATTACAACTATTTTCAAAATTTATAGTGAATATAGGCCTTTTTCCTCAAGACTTTGGCAGCTTTCGATTCAAACTTGCTGCCAATTCCATTACAATTATGGGGTTTTGAAATTTATGCTTAGATTTACAATTAATTAGAGGACGTATCTGTGAGCAAAGACACTATCGTTGCCCTCCATGCAGAGCACCAAGGTCGCTGGAAAAACCGTGAAGAACTCGCGGAGCGTATGATTGCCCTAGTAGGTCAGTTATATCGTGAAAAAAATATCGTAGCTACAGTTTACGGTCGCTCTTTAATTAACCGTTCTGTAATCCAGATCCTTAAAGCGCATCGTCGTACTCGTGTACTGGACGTTGAGCTTTCTGTTGTAGACACTTTCCCAGTCCTTGAAGCATTGGCGAAAATTGAAAACATCGGTACTGCTGAAATTGATCTAGGCAAACTTGCTGTTGAATTCAAAGCAAAAGGTGGTGATGTTAACGCATTCGTTGCTGACGCTGTGAAATCTCTTGAAGGCAATGCAACTTCAGTTGAAGGTAAGGACGTTGTACTTTACGGTTTTGGTCGTATCGGCCGTATTCTTGCACGTTTGATGATCAGCCAGTCAGGTCTAGGCCGTGGCTTGAACCTGAAAGCAATCGTGGTTCGTAAATCATCTGACGGTGACTTGGAAAAACGTGCGTCATTATTACGTCGTGACTCAATCCATGGTCCATTCGCGGGTACGATCTCTGTAGATGAAGAAAATGAAGCAATTATTGCAAATGGTCAGTTCATCAAAGTGATCTATGCATCTAATCCATCTGAAGTGGATTACACTGCATACGGTATCGAAAACGCACTAGTAATCGACAACACGGGTAAATGGCGTGATGCGGAAGGTCTTGCTCAACACCTGAAATGCCCGGGCGCTGCGCGTGTCATTCTGACTGCACCTGGTAAAGGTGACATGAAGAACGTTGTATATGGCGTAAACCAGGCTGACATCCTTGATGAAGACAAAATCATCTCTGCAGCAAGCTGTACAACGAACGCGATCACTCCAACACTGAAAGTGTTAAACGACAAGTACACAGTGATCAATGGTCATGTTGAAACAGTTCACTCGTTCACGAACGACCAGAACCTGATCGACAATTACCACAAAGCTGATCGTCGTGGCCGTGCTGCTACACTGAACATGGTAATTACTGAAACTGGTGCTGCTAAGGCCGTTGCAAAAGCGCTTCCAGTACTTCAAGGTAAACTGACAGGTAACTCTGTACGTGTACCTACACCAAACGTATCTCTTGCGATTCTTAACCTGACTTTGGGTCAAGAAGTTGATCGTGACGAAGTGAATGAATACATTCGCCAAATCTCTATCAATTCTAACCTTCAAGGTCAAATTGGTTATACCAACTCGACTGAAGTTGTATCTTCTGACTTTATCGGTTCACGTACTGCAGGTGTATTTGACGCGCAAGCGACTATCACTTCAGGCAACCGTTTAACTGCTTATGTTTGGTACGATAACGAAGTAGGTTATAGCTGCCAAGTATTACGTATCGCTGAACAAATGGGCGGCGTAAGCTATCCAAAAGTTCCTGCTGAAACTAATGCATAATTAGTATTGAGCTGAAAAA
Source organism: Acinetobacter sp. LCT-H3 (assembly GCF_001866125.1). Classification (NCBI taxonomy): domain Bacteria; kingdom Pseudomonadati; phylum Pseudomonadota; class Gammaproteobacteria; order Moraxellales; family Moraxellaceae; genus Acinetobacter; species Acinetobacter sp. LCT-H3. The sequence goes on from NZ_MODX01000027.1 coordinate 31,922, forward strand.
AGGGCCTCATTTGAGGCTCTTTTTTATTGCATGTTTTTTAGGTTTAAGTTTTGGATTTAAATGGAATATTAATTTGAAAATAACCTTGCTGATGAATTCTTGATCTGATAACTTTCTAAATGAAAGTACATGCTGAAAAGTAAGTTTATAAATTAAGAGAAATATTATGTCAGCTTATGAAACCAGTAAATTACTGGGTCAGGTTTTATCAACAGAATGTCCTTCACGTGAAATACTGGAACACTTAGCCAATAAATGGTCGATTCTGGTGTTACGTTGCTTAAGTGATGGCGTACATCGTTTCAGTGAGCTGAAACAGCGCATTGAAGGGGTGAGTGAAAAGATGCTGGCCCAGACTTTAAAAATGCTGGAGCAGGACGGGTTCATTTTAAGAACAGTCTATCCTGTCGTACCACCAAAAGTGGAATATCAGTTGACCATTACTGGTTCACAGGCCGCAGAAAAAATAAATTATCTGATTGGCTGGTTAGAGCGTAGTCTGCCGGAGATTTTAGAAAATAAAGAACGTGTTCCAAAATAGAAGCTAAATTGCTTTTGAGGAAGCAATAAATGAAAAAGTCAGAAAATTTGGTTGCTACTTTAATTGGTAATCTATTGGATTTTATGTGCGATCAGTATTGCTCTTTATGCGCTGATACAAATGTTTGTAGAAGATAAGTCTACTGCAAAAAAAATCTTTTGATTTGGTCGGCGACAATGTTTGCACCTATAGCGGTGTTGATGATTTATACAAGTTGAAAAAAACAAAAAAGTACAGAGCTTATATTTCAACAATATAAGTATATTGATGCAATTAATTAAGGTGGAGACTAAATATAATATATTGAAAAATATGGTCTTAGTTGGCGATGATAATTATGACCATTTAAAAAAGACAACTTCATCTATTTGACGATGATTGTATTTTTCTAAAAAAGAGTGTTTGGTTTTAAAAGAGCTGATAAGTGACGAAAGCGGTAAAAAGGAATTAAAAAAATTAATAAATTTCCCTCTCCTTAAAGCAGAGGGTTAAGGAGAGGTCAATTAAGATGAAATTTTTATCTCAAGCCTCTTCCTGAAATCCCACCGATCAATCAGTAAAATTCCAATCGAGAAAATAAAGCCAAGTACCACGCAACCGATCCACTCAAAATGCTCCCAGGCATAGACTGTACCCAGTGAACCCAAAGCTGCGCCGCTAAAATAAATGGTCATATACACGGCATTAATCCGTGAACGTGATTTTAAATCAATCCGATAAACCAGATTCTGATTCAATACATGGAACGCGGTCAGGCCAAAATAAGCCATCAATACGCCAATCGCGTAGATTACAATATTCTGCTGCGCAAAATATAAGGGCAGTAATGTGGTTCCGTTAATTA
>NZ_MODX01000028.1:0-32297 GCF_001866125.1 Acinetobacter sp. LCT-H3
ATTTATGAAAGAGATCTAATAGTTTAGATGAATAATTAAGCATAATCTATAATTATGCTTAATTACATCTATTAGAAAAACTAAATTGAATTTTTTAACGTTTTTTTATGATTAAGTACCTGTTTAGCGTATTTTTTACCTTGCTTACGCATCTTGCGATTATTTTCAAAACCAGATGGACCGACATTATAATATCCTAGCCCCTTTTTTAAGTCGCCTGCAGATTGTTGATAACGCGCTAATATATAGGAGCCACATTGGACATTGGTGGCTTCATGGAATAAATCAGCTCCACAACTGCTTTGCCAATAACGTGGAATAATTTGCATTAAACCCACAGCACCAGCAGGTGAGCTGACATACGGACGATAGGTAGATTCTTGTCGAATTACTGCTGCGACTAAGAGTGGATCTAAATTGTGCTGTTCGGCACTTTTAATAATCAGTGGCGATACGCGATTTGCTGTTTCTGGAGAGATAGAATATGCACTTTGTATCCCTTTGGAAAGTTTAGCTGAGCGTTTTTCTATGGAACCTCCACCTAAAGAAGAACATGCAGTTAAAGTAATTGCACTGCCTAGGAGGATGAGTTGTTTGAAATGCGAAGGTGTAAAAAAATGAGATAAAAGACGTTTTAAGGGAAAGGACTTAAAGTAGGTCAAAATTAAATATCCGCATTATAAAATTAATTTGATACTAAAAAATGAACTGTTCAGCGTCAAGCTGATTAGCCTTTTAAACCTGAGCTACAATAATTTTTGCAGCTTTTTGGCTTGATCTTTACTTGAGGCATATTTTATATAGTTTTCAGCATCCAGATTTCACACGCTTCACTATGCCCCGTATTGCCTTCAGGATATGCCAGATGTTCAAAGCCCAGTTTTTCATAGAGTTTGACAGCTTGCCAAAGGGATTTTGTCGTTTCCAGATAAATCTTATGAAATTTCTGTTGCTGTGCGAAATCAAAAGCCAGATTCAAAATCTGTTTGGCAAACCCATGTTGACGAATGGCTGGGAGGAAATACATTTTCTGGATTTCTAGAATGCTATTATCACCTTGTAAGGGAGCAATGCCACCACCACCATAAACTTGATCATCTTCATCGACAATAACCCAGTAAGCAGCATTTGGTTGTTGATAAACCTGATATAAGCTGTCCAGAATAGAATCACCTACTGCAAAACCGGATTCAGCAGCAAGAACAAATTCAATAGAAACTTCACGAATAATTTTGGCAATTTGGGGATTATCCTTAGGCTGGATCGGTTGAATAGAATACATAAATCATGAAACATAAAAAAAGATAGAAATTTTATAGTCCTAAAACTGTAAAAAATCCATCTTTATAGCTTATAAATCCATCAACGAGTCAGCATGTTCGAGATTCTGTAACCTACTTCAGCTCACTAGATGATTTACCCAGCTCACGACGAGCAATAATCAGCTGTTGGATTTGCTGGGTACCTTCAAAGATATCGAGAATTTTTGAGTCACGAGCCCATTTTTCGAGTAGCTCAGTCTCGCTATAACCTGCAGAAGATGCTAACTCGACGCACTTTAAAGTGATTTCATTAGCAATACGACCAGCCTTGGCTTTGGCAATTGAAGCTTCGCGAGAGTTGGGTTTACGATTGTCTGCCATCCAGGCTGCTTTCAGCATCAGCAGTCGAGCTGCTTCCCATTCTGCTTCCATCCGGTAAATCTGCGCTGCAATATGGGAGGTCTGTAAATAGGGTGTACCGTAATCCGTATCAAGCTGGTCTTTNTCTAAAGATGCTTTAGAACAGCCAATCGCCATTGCAGCAACCAGTGGGCGGGTATTATCAAAGGTTTCCATTACGCCAGCAAAACCTTTGGCAACATCAATATCTGCATTACCCAACAGATTTGCCGCAGGTACACGGCAGTCTACAAAGCTGATTGCAGCGGTATCTGAAGCTTTGATACCAAGTTTATGTTCCAGACGTTCGACTTTCATCCCAGGCGTACCTTTGAGTACCACAAAGGATTTGATTGCAGCACGACCCAGGTTTTTATCCAAAGTTGCCCAAACCACTACAGAATCTGCACGTTCACCTGAGGTGACAAAGATTTTTTCGCCATTCAGGATATAGTCATCACCATCTTTGGTTGCTGTAGTACGGATTGCAGCAGAGTCTGAACCACAACCTGGCTCGGTAATCGCCATTGCTGCCCAGGTGCCTTCAAAACGTGTCAATTGTTCCTCATTTGCCACCGCTGCAATTGCCGAGTTACCCAGACCTTGGCGTGGCATGGACAGGAGCAGACCTGTATCGCCATAACACATCTCAATAATACTCAGTGCAGTTGACATGTTGACGCCATTTTTATTAGACGTATCGGTATCACCACGTTTATTGACTGCGGCACCAGCATTCATACCTTCGCTACCAGCATTCATGCCATCCACAACAGAAGCCAGCATATCCAGCTCTTTAGGATAGGCATGTTCAGCCTTGTCATATTTACGGGAAATTGGACGTAATACATTCAGCGCAACTTCATGGGCCTGATCAATCAGTAATTTAAATTTTTTTGGATTTTGCAGATTCATTATAATTATTCCATATTCATGTCAATGATCAGGCATGCAGCCCACTTTGAATGACAGCAGTCGCGCGTAAGTCACGATACCAGCGTTCCACAGGATGTTCACGGGTATAGCCATGTCCACCCAGGATTTGCACGCCATCTGTGCCAATCTGCATTGATTTTTCTGCGCAGAGAATACGGGCCAAATATGCCTCACGATGGAAAGGCTTACCTGCTTCTGCAAGACTGGCAGCGTTTAGCACCAGCATACGCATAGCATCTGTTTCAATTGCCATATCGGCAATCATGAAAGCAACCCCTTGACGATGGGAAATAGGTTCACCAAACGCTGTACGTTCATTGGCATATTGAATACAGTATTTCTTGACAGCCTCGCAGGTACCGACAGCCATGGCACACCACATCAGATTACCCAGATCGATAAAAGCGGTGTAATCAAAATCTTCATCACCGAGACGTTGTGCTGGTGTATTGTTGAAATGCAGTGTGGCAGTTTCATTTGCTTTAAGACCCATCGCAGCTGACTTTTGAATACTGATGCTCGGATCACCTTGCACCACAAATACATCCGGCTGACCATTGAGCATGGCACTGACCAGATAGAGGTCTGCAGTGGCTGCGAGTAAGACCAGTGTTTTTTCACCCTGAATCAGATAATGATCTTGGTGTGGTGTTGCTTGGGTTGTAAGCCTAAAAGGATTGAAAGCCGATATATTTTCCTGCGTGGCAAATGTGGCTCGAATACCTTTATCATTTGCGAAAGAAGCCAGATAGTCGGATTGAATCTGTTCTGAGCCCCATTGAGTCAGGGCATTGATCACACTAAAGGTTGAGAGCAGGCCAGCAGTCAGGCTAAAGTCTCCTTTAGCCAGATATTCGGCAATCAGCACATTGCTCACAATATTCTTTTCAGTCGCTACACCACCTAAGGACTCAGGCAAGGCATAGAAGTTAAGTCCTAAGTCGGTACCATGTTGCCATAGAACCTCTGGAAAGGTTTCAGCGTGATCTGCATCATGAGCAAGCGGATAAAGCACTTCGGCTGAGAACTGTTCCATCGCATCTACGGTCATCTGCTGTTCTTCAGTCAGGCTAAGATCAAACAGGGATTTATTCTGATTTGGCAGGCGCTGTTTTTTAATTTTTTGTCCTGATTTCAGCAGCTTTTGTGTCTGGCTTAGGGTTTTAAAACCTGCCTTAGAACTTTGATACAGAGACTTTTCAACGAATTTTCGTAGCTTAAACTGATCCAGTAGCTCACTGCCTGCAATTTTAGTCAGTATGGATAAGCCAACTCCTTGGGCCTTATTTACCATATTGCTCATTATCATTATCCTGTTATAAATGTTTTAGGTATTTTCAGAATTATGCTGACAGGTTGCCTGATAAAAAACCATGTCAGGAATGACATGATTGATTGACAATAATGAAGTGAATTTATTCTATAAAATTTGCTAACAAGTTTATGAAATTATTAATATAATTATATTATTCAAAAATATTAAAATGCAAGAAATTGACCCGGATAACAGAAATCAACCGGGTCAACTTAAAATATCACTTGATACCATTTAGAGATGTTTCTTGATCATGGCACGCACATTGGTTTTGGCATCAATCACGGTCATAAAGGTATAAGCCCCAATAAATTTACGGCTGATGAACATAAACTCTTTCGGTGGGACGCTGAAATAACGTGATGCCATCGATTTAGAGGCTTGTTGCATGACACGGCTATGCAACTGACTCTTTTTCCAGTCATAGCGATCTTGTGCATCCATTACGCCGGCTGGCAGGTCTTTATTGTTCATTGGCGAGCTAAATGCTTCAGTGGCCAGCAAGAAAACCTTGGCCATATCCGGTTTGATGCTTTGCGGAATCGAGTCAAAGAATTCATAACCAGTCATGGCTTTGACCATCATATCTGAATCATGATGATAACCCGCTTGAATCAGATTACGCGCCACATTGAGCAGATGCTGGTCAAACTGACGGATTGCACCGAAGTCGAGCAGGACAATTTTATCCTGTGCGTCATCACCATTGCCCAAACGTACCAGATAATTCCCGAAGTTCGGGTCAGTCTGCATTTCGCCCCATTCGAAAATCTCGCGTACTGCGATTTCTAAGGAAGCTTCACCGAGTTTATTACGACGTTCCTGTGGCAGAGACAGCATGACCGGACTATTGATTGGTACACCACGCTCATAGGTCATACAGAGCACGCGATCGGTCGAGTAATCTTCAATAATAGTCGGTACGATATAACGTGGATCATTTTGCAGACGTTGACGGAAACGGCGGGTTGTCGCAGCTTCAATTTTGTAGTCCACTTCACGATGCATCATTTCACGAACTTCATCAAACCACTGATCAAATTCACGGGTTTGCGGCACCATACGGGTCAATTTGAGCATGTTCTTAAACAGGCTCATATCTGAGTCAATCGCTTCTGCAACGCCTGGATACTGGATTTTCAGTACCAGTTCCAGCCCGTCAGATTTGCGTTTGGCGCGATGTACCTGAGCCAGTGAGGCTGTTCCTAAAGGTTCATGATCAATGGTTAAATCATCAAGTTTTGAACCAAGCTGTGCTTGTAACTGCGCTTTAATCGCAGGCCAAGCCAAGGCTACAGTCTTATTATTTAATGTATTTAATGCCTGAGTGATTTCTTCAGGCAGAAAATGTTCGCCATAGAGCGCCATCATTTGGCCAATCTTGACGATAGAACCTTTCAGCTTGCCGATTTCTGCAACCAGATAATCCGCCTGTTCTTTCATGGCTTTTTTGCGTTTTTTCTCTTTCTCTTCTTCACTCGAGAACATTGAAGTGGCATTTGATGCTGCCCAGCGGGTGCCTGCAAGTAGGGATGCCTTGGCGATCGATAAGCGTCGATCCATGGATGAGGTTTTCAGTTGTTTGAGCTTATCGTTCTGATCTGACATGTAGAATAAATCCTTTCCCAGCATATAGCAGAATAAATCATTGTAGCGGATATTAACCTGTCTTCACGTATTAAAAAAGTTTTAACAGATTGAATTTACGCTAAACATGATCAGGCTCGATGACCTGTATTTATATTAGCCAAGGCATTATGGCATCTGAAATTGAATTTTTAATTCAGTTCTTTGTTGCAACTGTTGGATATTTGTTTGAATGTGCTGTTGAATCAATGTAATCACGGACTCATGCTGAAAGCCCAAAGCATAACCTTTAACAATCACGATACTGGGCAAACTAAAAAACAGATAGCGTGCATCTTCCAGCGTTGCCTGCTGAAAAACACCTTGCTGAATTAACATGTCTTGCAAAAATGCCTTTTCCTGCTGCACGTTATGAGACTGTACATCATCCCAATAATTCAGGCGCATGGCCATCAGGTTGTTATGCTTGTAGCTCATAACATTCAACTCGTTTACTTGTATATCTTCGCTCTATAATGGGGACAATTCTGAGAGTTTCAATTGCTCATTTGCATAAAATCGATGCTTATAAAGGAATAGGAATTTTCACTGGACTCAGGTAGTATCGGAATATAACTTAAAACAAAATTGATGAGTGCGATTGTAAGCATCATGCCAATTTGGCAAAGGGGAATGTATGCGTTTTGCATGGTTATTAACTGCGATTCTGGCAGGTACAACTGTACATACACAAGCAGCTCAGGATTATTCCAGGGAATATTCACAGTGTATGAAGTTCACCTATGGTGACCGTACCAAGACTGAAAAATGTATTGCTAAGGAATTAAAAGGGCAGACTAAAATCTTGAAAAAAAGCTATAAAAATTATCTTAAATTAAACGCAAATAATGCTGCTGTAGTAAAAAACCATTATGCCTTGTTTGAATCCAGACTGGACAAGCAATGTGGTCGTATCCGTGCTGGAAACTACACCAAAATCCAGCAAGGACAATGTGCCCTAGCTATGGTAATTGAGCAGTCCAATTATTATCAATCACGTTCTTTTGTCGGAAAACGCTGAGGATCTGATCGGTACTCAAAAGCATAACGGACATGTAAGTTTGTTATGCTTTTTAAATTATGGCGAGAATTTGAGATTTATTAAGACTGGACAGAAGCGCTGAATAGGTGAGTCAGTATTATTTATCACCTACTTCATAAAACGTTCGATTTATCTCTCATACTTTAAAGCATTCAAATCCGGATTAAAGCGATCTATTGTTGACCATTCTCATCATCAAATAACAGGCTTCTAAAACCGGATTCAGCCAGAGTGGAGTCGTGCTGTTTTCGTATTTTTCATGGTTTTAGCATTATAAAAGCAGGCGAAACAAGGTATCATAAGGCGTTTTAAAATATGACCTCTGGAGACGCCTTAAGTGGATCGACCGACTATTAGCCCTGAACATTTGCAGGAAGCCGCTGAAAATCTAACAACCATTCGTGATTTTATCCGTTTTGGTGTTACAGCATTACGTCAATACGATGCGCACTTGGGCCAAGGCACAGAAGATTATTTTGCTGAAAGTTCAGCACTGGTTTTACAAACCCTTTCTCTGGACTGGAATGCTGATCCAGAAATTCTGGATTCAAAACTGCTTCCAAGCGAAAAAGAAGAGTTTTTGAATCTTTTAGGACGTCGTATCAATGAAAGAATGCCGACATCTTATCTATTAAATCTGGCTTATTTCTTTGGTAAGCCATTCTATGTGGATGAGCGTGTACTGATTCCACGTTCACCAATCGTTGAGCTGATTGAAAACCGTTTTGCACCATATTGCCTGGGCGAAAATGGTGAAATGGGTGCAGCGGTAAATAACCTGCCAGAAAATCCGAATCCAAAAACACCACAACGTATTCTGGACATGTGCACCGGTTCAGGCTGTATTGCGATTGCATTGGCATACGCTTTTCCAGATTCTGAAGTGGATGCAACCGATCTGTCTAAAGAGGCTTTAGAAGTAGCGCAGATCAACTGTGAACACCATAACAAGCAGTATCAAGTGGCATTGCTTGAATCGGACCTGTTCGCAAAAATTCCTGCTGAAAATCAGTATGATCTAATCGTGTCGAATCCACCGTATGTGGATGCAGAAGACATGGCAGATTTACCAGACGAATTCCACCACGAACCTGAAATGGCTTTGGCTGCAGGTCAGGATGGTTTGGATTTGGTACGTAAAATGCTGGCTCAAGCGGCTGATTACCTGACTGAAGATGGTCTGATTGTAATTGAAGTCGGTAACTCTGAATGGGCAATGAAGCAAAACTTCAATAAAGTTGATTTCCACTGGTTGCAGTTCCAGCGTGGTGGTTCAGGTATTTTCGCATTGACTGCAGCCCAATGCCGTCAATATCGCGATTTATTTATTCAATCTGTTAATGCATAAGGAGTCGTTCACATGGCAGGTAATAGTATAGGGCAACTCTTCCGTGTAACGACTTGTGGTGAATCTCATGGTGTTGGCCTGATGGCGATCATTGATGGGGTTCCACCAGGAATTGAACTGTCTGAAGCTGATTTGCAAAAGGATCTGGACCGCCGCAAGCCGGGTACATCGAAATTTGCAACGCAGCGTAAAGAGCCGGATGAAGTGGAAATTATTTCCGGTGTGTTTGAGGGTAAAACCACCGGCACTTCAATCGGACTTTTAATCCGCAATACTGACCAGAAATCGAAAGACTATGGCAATATCGCGCAGACTTTCCGCCCGGGTCATGCAGACTATACCTATACCCAGAAGTATGGTTTCCGTGATTATCGTGGCGGTGGCCGTTCAAGTGCACGTGAAACTGCAATGCGTGTGGCAGCGGGTGCGATTGCCAAGAAATTCCTGTTTGAGAAATTCGGTATTGAAATCCGCGGTCATGTCACCCAGATTGGCACTGAAAAAGCCGAGAAACTGGACTGGAATGAAGTTCCAAATAATCCGTTCTTCTGTGGTGATGTTGATGCCGTTCCACGTTTTGAGGCACTGGTCACGTCGTTGCGTGAACAAGGCACCAGTTGTGGCGCGCGCCTTGAAATTATTGCCTCTAAAGTCCCAGTAGGCTGGGGTGAGCCAGTATTCGATCGTCTGGATGCCGATATTGCCCATGCCATGATGTCGATTAACGCCGTTAAAGGTGTTGAGATTGGTGATGGTTTTGGCGTTGCTGAGCAGTTTGGTCATGAAACGCGTGATGAATTAACGACAGATGGTTTCCTGGCAAATCATGCAGGCGGTATTTTGGGTGGGATTTCTAGCGGTCAGGACATTCGCGTATCGATTGCACTAAAACCAACCGCTTCAATCACGACTCCAGGTAAAACCATCACCATCAATCGTGAAGATACTGACGTGTTGACCAAAGGCCGTCATGATCCTTGTGTGGGTGTACGTGCGACTCCGATTGCTGAAGCGATGCTGGCGATTGTATTGATGGATCACTTTATGCGTCATCGTGCACAAAATACCGATGTTGTTGCGCCGTTTGCACCAATTGAACCGAAATAATTCGCTTCTGATCTGAAGTGAATCCAAAAAGTCAGACTTCGGTCTGACTTTTTTATGATCTGCAAAGGCAATAGATGATTTAGGCGGAGAGAAACTTATTTTTCCTATGCTTTTAAGAAGTTTAGGTTTATTAAAAATGAAATTCGAAAACTCATCCAAAAAATGATTCAAAAATTTTTAATGAGTTAGGAAAAGCTTAAAGAGGAGGTGTTAAATATTGCAAAAGAAGAAAGCTGGACTTAATTGGTTTATTATTCATTAAAACGCATGAGAGACTTTCTCTTACTTATTATCCATTGATTTTTCTAATACTTTTTCTCTTGAAACTCTTCGGTTGTTGTATCCTTAATAATTGACAGGCAATTGGGTTCGATTGCCACAAAATTGCATGTTACGAGTGGCTCAATGCTTCATACTATCTTCAGCGTCCTGTTTCCACTGATTGCCCTAATTACCCTCGGTTATGCATTAAAACAAAGGAAATGGTTAGAAGACGGATTTTGGCGGGGGGCAGAAAAGCTAAACTACTATGTACTATTTCCAATCATGCTATTCCTGAATCTGGCTACTGCTCAGATTCAGATAGATATTATTCAGGATGTGGTGCTGGTTATTTCAATTATTACTGTACTGGTTTGTGCAGTGCTGTACAGTCTAAAAGCGATATACCGGATTAACTTTGCCCGATTTGGGGTCTATATACAAAGCATACTGCGCTTTAATACCTATATTGGCATTGCTGCGGTCAGCACCTTATTTGGTCAGGCAGGGATGACAGTATTTGCCGTCATTATGGTGTTCTTTATTCCAGTCGTAAATACCGTTTCTGTGCTGGCATTTACTAAACCGGCTGATATGCAGTTTGGAAAAATTTTCATATCCCTCGCGAAAAATCCACTGATTTTAGGCTGTCTGGTGGGTGGGCTTTATAATCTGTCCGGATTGGGGATATGGCAGGGGATGAACCAGTTATTGAAACAAATGGCAGCATGCAGTTTGCCTTTAGGTTTGATGTGTGTCGGGGCAGCATTAAAGTTTGGGCAAATTAATCTGGATTTATGGCGCATTGTCTGGAACACAACTGGGCGTATGATCTGCATGCCATTGCTTGGCTTGGGGGTATGCAAGATACTGGGAATTTCCACGCTGACGACTCAAGTGCTGGTATTGTTTTTCACATTACCAACCGCTTCTGCTTCATATGTATTGACCAAAGTTCTGGGTGGAGACAGTGAACTCATGGCGAAAGTTATTAGTGTGCAGACCCTGATTGCAGGATTAACCTTGCCATTATTCTTAACTTTTATCATCTGAGTTGAAAGAATCCAATAGAGAAATTTTTGACTTAAAATAGCCTAAGCAAATTAAAATTTTTAATTAACTTATAATTCTGTTTCAAAAATCTAATCAAATATCTGCACCTTCATTTAGATTTCATTTTATAGCTAAGCGAGGCTAACGTAGCCTTGCTAATTACTGTGTCTTTACAACTTTGCACAGTAACTTTTTATTAAGCGCTATAGCATGGTATATAAATTGCAAAACAATACATATGCACATTATTGCAGGAGAGAAATGCACCCGCATTCGCCGAAGGAGCAACGACCCCGGAAACTCTCAGGCAGAAGGACTGTAATAATGCAAAACTCTGGAGAGAAGTGTTGAATCACTCACCGAAGGGGAAGGTTAAGGTATTGATCTCCAATACTGAAATCAAAGCTCTCAGGTAAAAATGACAGATGGGGCAGACATCATAATAAAAAAGGAGATGTCTATGCGTCATGTAATTGTCATTGGTGCCGGGATTACCGGCGTAACCACTGCTTATGAACTGGCTTTATTAGGGTATCACGTCACTGTAGTCGATCAGCATCTTTACCCTGCCATGGAAACCTCGTATGCCAATGGCGGGCAACTTTCCGCCTGTAATGCAGAAGTCTGGAACCAAAAAGCAACGGTACTGAAAGGCCTGAAATGGATGTCGCAAAAAACTGCCCCATTACTGCTCAACCCGTCTTTTAGTGTGCATAAATACAGCTGGCTAATGGAATTTATGGGGAATATTCGTCATTACGAAACCAATACCCGGGAAACGGTAAAAATGGCGTTATTGGCCCGTAAACGTTTATTTGAAATTGCTGAAACAGAACAGATTGAGTTTGATCTGGAAAAAAGGGGAATCTTGCATTTTTATCATACCGAGCAGGATTATAAGGTCGCGATGAAGGTCAATGATCTGCTTTGCAGTGGCGGGCTGGAACGCAATGCGATTTCCAATGAAGAAATTAAACAGATTGAACCCACTTTAACCGGTGATTATTATGCCGGCTTCTTTAGCCGTAGCGATGCTACCGGGGATATTCATAAATTTACTACAGGTCTGGCCAAGGCTTGTGCAGACAAAGGTATACTTTTCCTGTTTGGTCAGAATGTACAGGCAATAGAGCAGAAGGATGATTATATCCGGATCAGTTGTATGCCGAGCAGTGAAAATTCCAATACCAATCCGCAAGAACGACTGGAACTGAAAGCTGATGCCATCGTGGTCTGTGCCGGTGTGGGTAGTTATCAACTGTCTTATCTGTTGGGTGACCGGGTCAATGTCTATCCGGTGAAGGGATATTCAATTACCGTACAGCTTAACGATGAACAAAGTCAGCAAAATGCGCCGTGGGTCAGCCTGCTGGATGAAAGCGCTAAAATTGTGCTCTCCCGATTGGGTAAAGACCGACTGCGTATTGCGGGTACGGCAGAGTTTAATGGTTATAGCCGCGACATTCGTGCTGACCGGATTCAGCCTTTAATTGACTGGACGCATCGTAATTTTGATATTTCCACTGAATATGTGATTCCCTGGACCGGATTAAGGCCAATGATGCCGAATATGATGCCAGTCGTGCGTCAAGGAAAACACAAGCGGGTGTTTTATAATACCGGACATGGACATTTAGGCTGGACGCTCTCTGCTGCGACAGCAGCAATGATCAGCCAGCAGGTGGCTCAAACCTATCCTGTAGCTTAAAACAAAAAAGATCATCCTCGGATGATCTTTTCTTAATTGAATGAGTTTTAGTCATATAGGCGATAGACACCGCTAAAGCGTTCACAGCCTTTCTGCTGGGTTTTTACCGAAAGAAGGGCCTTGGTATAGTGGAATTCATACTTACAGTCGTTTTCGTTATCAGTGATTTCAGTTTTAGCTTCAGGAGTGGTATAAGCTAAAAAAGGGATAGTTTGAGTATCTATACGGTTTTTAGGACTGCGATAGGCAATACCTTCGATCTTGATGCGGTCTTTACTGAGCTGATGGATTTTCAGGTGTACTGGCTGTTTGGCAATCTGGCCCTGTTCAAATTTTAAATAATGCTGGGTCAGGCTTTGATTCAAAGAAATAAAGATATTCAGATCATCTAGACGCACATCAAACTGCTGTTTATAACAATCTAGTGTTTTGCACTGTTGTAAGCGGTTTAGCCATAATTGATGCGTATCCTGAATAATACTTAAAGGTGCATCAGTAATCAGGTAGGCCGTGAGATACTGGCTCGCCAGATTTTTTCTAAATTCAGCCAGAGGCACGGAACACAGTGTCGAAGTTGCTTTACTGGCTTGTGAGCTATCTGAACATTCTAGCGGACGTACGGATGCTGCAGCACCTGTTGCCAAAGTGCTCAAACCCAGCATGAGACCCAGAAGTTTCATCATTTTTATATCAGTTTTCAGCAGCATGATCGCTTATACTTTCACTGTGTTACGCTTGGTCTAACTATAGCGAAATAGAAACGAAGTGTACAAGATTTCAATTGGTTATTTCTAAGGATGAAAACAGTGGTTGCACAAATTCGAATTGGTCAGGGGCTGGATGTGCATGCATTCGAAGAAGGTGATTTTGTCACACTGGCAGGCGTGAAAATCCCACATACCCATGGCCTCAAAGCACACTCGGATGGTGACGTTGTATTACATGCATTATGTGATGCTTTATTAGGTGCATTGGCGCTGGGAGATATCGGTCAGCATTTTCCAGATACGGATCCTAATTTTAAAGGTGCTGACAGTCGTGTATTGTTGAAGCACGTGTATCAGCTGATCTTGGATCGTGGTTATGTATTGAATAATGCTGATATTACTGTGGCCTGTGAACGTCCAAAACTGGCAAAGCATAATCTGGAAATGCGTCAAAGCATTGCAGATGTACTAGAAGTAGATGTAACCCAGATTAGCATTAAGGCGACGACAACAGAAAAGCTGGGCTTTACCGGGCGTCAGGAAGGCATTCTGTCCATGGCGACGGTCCTGATCGCTCATGCAAAGTGATCAGGATTAATCATTGCCAGCTTAAGTTCTTCAGTTGCTTTACGGCCTTGTAGCTGTAAGGCAACAGCATGCAATAGACCCGTCCAGGTGTCATTCGGTTCCCAGACCTGATGCAGGCTTGCTTGCGCCGTCGGTAGATCCATATCCATATAGTATTGGCGATATAAATACATCAGGCTGCTGACATGCAAGTTTTGATTGCAATGTACCCAAACGGCTTGTTGCTTGACTAGATGATCAATCATGTCCAGCACTAGCAGGCATTGATCATCGGATGGCATTTCCCAGGAAATTGGCAGCTGGACATAGTTGAGTCCAAGTTCCAGACAGATTTTATCTTCATGGTCCAGGTGAGGCTCTGCATCGCTCAAAGCTACATTGATAACGGTCGAGATCCCGTATTCCTTTATTAGCTTAAGCTGTTCTGCTGTTGGCTGGCCTGAAGTAAACAGGTGCTCATGGATGAATTGAAAATTATTAATTTGACAGAGTGCAGTTTCAATTTCATTCATCAGATCATTTTCCTTATGTAGAAATGCAAACGCCATCTTACGATGGCGCTTTGATCAATCGCTTAGCGATTTGGTAAAACGTCCTTTAACGCCTCATGCATATCAAGTAATGCCTTTTCAGTCGTTTCCCAGTCGATACAGCCATCAGTCACTGATTTGCCGTATTCCAGATCACAAAGGTTAGCCGGGATATCCTGACGACCACCTTTAAGATGACTTTCTACCATAATACCAACAATTGATTTATTTCCATCAATAATTTGTTCAGTGATGTTTTTTAGCACTAATGGTTGTAAGTACGGGTCTTTATTTGAGTTTGCATGACTGGTGTCAATCATGATTTTGGTACTAACTTTCGCTTTTGCCAAAGCAGTCTCAGCTTCTGCAACAGAACCTGCATCATAGTTCGGTTTGCCATTGCCACCACGAAGTACCACATGAGCATATGGGTTACCAGAAGTACGAATGACTGCAACCTGACCTTGATCGTTCAGACCGAGGAAGCTATGACCGTGTTTCACGGATTGCATGGCATTGGTTGCAACAGTCAGGCCGCCATCAGTACCGTTTTTGAAACCTACTGGTGAAGACAGGCCAGATGACATTTCACGGTGAGTCTGGCTTTCGGTAGTACGTGCACCAATCGCTGACCATGAAATTAAATCCTGATAATACTGTGGTGAGTTTGGATCAAGTGCTTCGGTTGCACATGGCAGACCTTTTTCATTCAGCTCAAGTAAAAGCTTACGGCCAATGCGTAGACCTTTTTCAATATTGAACGAGTCATTCATGTCCGGGTCATTGATCAGACCTTTCCAGCCAATGGTAGTACGTGGTTTTTCAAAATACACACGCATTACCAGATACAGGCTGTCTTTCACTTTTTCGCTCAGCACTTTCAGGCGCTCAGCATATTCTTTGGCAGCTTCAGGGTCATGAATTGAACATGGACCAATCACGACAAAAAGACGTTTATCGTTGCCATCAAGAATATTGCGAATCGTTTCACGACCTTTCAGTACGGTTTGATAAGCATTCTCAGTCAAAGGCAACTCAGTCTTTAATTGTGCTGGAGTTACAAGAGGAATCATGCTTTGGATATTCACATCATCAATATCTGATTGTGAAATAGGATTTGACTGTAGTGTATTCATTGCCGTCACTGGTTCGATCATACAAAAGGTTGTTTAATAGCCCGAATATAACATGAATGATGCGTCACTTTGTTATAAAAAAGATGAATAAATCTTTGAAAAAAAAGTGATGAATCTGAGGTTTAGTTTAAACGGCCTGAGATTTTTCTGCTTCGGTGACCAACTCGGGTTGAGCTGGTTGGGCAGGTTTGGATTTGACTGGATTGAGCATAAAGTTCACACCTAGACAGAACAGGGTAACACCCAGAATTTTACGGATAATTTTCTCAGGCATACGTGAACTGATCAATGTGCCGATCACGATTGCAGGAATAGAACCCACCAGTAACCAGCCTAACAAAGCAAAGTCTACATTACCTGCGCTCATATGGCCCAAGCCTGCGACTAAAGTTAGAAGTACGGCATGCACCACGTCAGAACCGATAATACGAATCATCGGCAAATTCGGGAACATTAGAATCAATGCCATAATACCGAATGCCCCTGCACCCACTGAAGACAAGGTCACAAAAACACCAAGCACGATTCCCATGATGATAATCAGGGCGCGTTTTTTGCCAGATTTAAAATCGACCTTTTCCAGATCCTGGGTCATATCTGGCAGTTCTTGTTTACGGTATTTATTAAAGAACTTCTCAATTGAAGCGCGGAATACAATAGAAATACCGGTCAGCGTTAGCATAAAACCGAGTACCATGGTGAGTACTGCTTTATAGTGGGTAGATTGACTGAGATAGTTCTCAAGTACCCAATGGGTTGCAAATGAGGCAGGAATACTGCCGATTGCCAGCCAGATCACAATGGGCCAGATAATATTCATTTTTTTTGCATGGACAAAAGAACCGCAGAATTTAGAGATTGCGGCATATAGAAGGTCAGTACCGATTGCAATGTGCGGTTCAATCCGGAATAGGCTGATTAAAATAGGGGTCATCAGTGAACCACCGCCGACACCAGTAATCCCTACACAGAAACCAACTAACACACCTGCTAAAATAAACTCAATCGGACCAAACATCTATATATGCCAATATCAAAAAACGAGCATATCTTATGACTATTAAAGATAAGTAGTTGTCTTGATTAATGATTTGCTTATTCCAAAATAAGATAAAGCAAGTGATTAATGAGGTGTTTTATTATCGAAAAAACTGGTCTAAAGGATAAGTCCGGTAAGCTTTCTAAAGAATTTTCTTATAGTTAGGAAATACGAGGAAGATAAATGGAATTGAATTCATGAAATATAATTAATAGTATAAAATTTCTTCTTTATTAAAATAAGCAAATTTATTTGATTTAAAAATAGGCTGGTCGTGATAAGGGAAATTAGAAGTTTGGTAGATCATTCTCTATATCATTTTTCAATTGAGCATATTTGTAGTCATGGTGATCCTGGTCATTCTTATCTAAAGTGAATTCAGAAAATCCCTGTAGTCATCATTATATTTGTAGATGTAGCGCTTTAAATTCTTAGATTCATCATTTTTAAACCAATTCATGCAGATCAGAATCAAGTTCAGCCTTAAATTTTTCGTCTTATGCTAATATGCTGATAGCAATTCTTTGAGGATTACATCTTGCAAAAACGGAAGCTTAAAATTGGAATCGTCGTGGGTGAAGTATCGGGAGATACCTTAGGTGCCAGTCTGATTCGTCGTTTTCGTGAGCAGGGGATTGATGCTGAATTTGAGGGCATTGGTGGTCCACAGATGATTGCAGAAGGTTTTAAAAGCTATTATCCAATGGATATTCTATCGGTAATGGGTATTGTTGAAGTCTTAAAAGATATCCGTAAGCTGTTTGCTGTACGTGATGGACTGGTGGAGACCTGGACGAAAGATCCAGTCGATGTATTTATCGGCATTGATGCACCAGATTTTAACCTGCGTTTGTCCAAGAGCATCAAGCAACGACAGTTGCCGATCAAAACCGTTCAATATGTCAGCCCATCCGTCTGGGCGTGGCGTCAGGGACGTGTACATGGCATTAAAGCCAGTATCGATCTGGTACTGTGTTTATTTCCATTTGAAAAAGTCTTTTATCAAAAATGGCAGGTACCCGCTGCATTTGTCGGTCATCCATTAGCGAGTCAATTGCCGATACAGAATCCACTGGCTGAAGCAAAGCAGGAGCTGGGACTCGATCCTGCCCAGAAATATATTGCCTTGCTGCCAGGCAGCCGGCGTGGAGAAATTGAACGTCTTGGGCCATTGGTGCTGGATACTGCACAAATTTTGCAACAAAAACATCCTGAATATATCTTCCTGATTCCTGCCATCAATGATGCACGTAAGCAGCAAATTCAAGCCTTGCTGCAAACTTATCCAGAAAGCTTACAGACCCGAATTCGTCTGATGGAAAATACCGGTAGCGATTCCAAAATCGGTCGTCAGGTCATGAATGCAGCAGATATCGTCGCTTTGGCATCGGGAACAGCAACTCTGGAAGCAATGTTGTTACATCGTCCAATGGTGACTTTCTATAAGTTACATTGGCTGACTTATCGTATTGTTAAACTTCTGGTGAAAATTCAGTACTATTCATTGCCAAATATTATTGCGGGCAAGAAAGTGATTCAGGAGCTGATTCAATCTGAAGCAACCCCTGAGAATCTTGCTGCCGAAATTGAAGCGTTAATGAATGTTGAAGCAGCACAGATTCAGGCGATGCAGCATCTGACCATGCATAAGCAACTACTTTCAGGGAATAGTGAAGATCCTGTGAGTGCCATTTTAGAACTGGTAAAATAATCTTCTCGCCTATTATTGACCCTGATGCTGCTGACGATACTGGCTAGGAGTAAGTTCAAACTGCTTTTTAAAGCTCTGACTAAATGCAGTTTCTGAAGAATAACCTACGCGATGCGCAATCTGTTGTACGGTCATTAGGCCATCTCTTAAATAACGTGCTGCCAGACGCATCCTGTGCTGTTGCAGATAAGCCAAAGGCGGTTCACCGACCACTTGCGTAAACAATTGTGCAAATTTGGAACGTGACATATGGCATTGTTCAGCCAGACTTTCAACGGTCCAGCTCTGTTCTGGCTGTCCATGAATGGCAGCTAAGGCACTGGAAAGTTCAGGATGGCTTAAGGCATTTAACCAGCTGGAGGCATGCCGGGCATTCAAAATATAATCCCGCACACATTCAATAAGTAAAATACTGACCAGATGATCGAGAATACGGTCACGGCCCGGACGTGTATTCTGGGTTTCTAAAGCCAAAAACTGTAATCCGATCTGTAACCATTCCGGGGCTGAATCACTCAAAATATGCTGAATATGCAGATAATCCGACAAAGAGGTAATTAGCGGTCGCGCCATCTGGATATCCATTTTTGAACGAATCGCCAGAATAAAGCTGCGTTGTGGCTGGACCTGACCGAAATCAATACTTTGCTGGGAATGCGAAGCAAAGAAGCTGTTAATTGGACTACTTTGTGTTAGTTCTTGATCATTTGGACAATGCAGCCGGTGCGCTTTGGCAGATGGAAGCAGAATCAGATCACCCTGCTGTAAGACAATGACATGGTCTGAATCTTCAAAGCTGAGCTGTGCCTGTCCATGCAAAATCACATAGGCCAGCATGGACGGTTCATGTCTGTATAACAGCCGATAAGGATGATGAACATTCAGGTAGATATATTCTGATTTGGCTAAATGTATGTCATCAAAAATTTTACTAAGCGCATCCATGCGTGTTCTATTCTGAATTAAAAAGATATTTTTATTTAAGTCTGCATGTGAATTGAGGTCAGAAATCGGCTGATCAGGACAAAGACGCTGACATAGCTTTTCTGGACGCTGACAACTGTGCACATGCGCTGAATTATTCAACTATAAGGGCAGGGTAACATAAAACAGGAGGGTCGCAATGAATGCCCCTGCAAAAATCACAAATATTCACCTGGTGCAGGACGCTCAGTTGCTGAAGGGCCGTCAGCTAGATAAAAAACGTTTCGGATGGCTGTTGAGTCCCGGTCTGCCAGTCATCGGTATGGGTATTTTGGCCGGCTACCATTTTGGACCGAAAGTCACCAAGAAAGTTTTTGCCTTGGGTGGTCCATTATTGCTGCATGTCATCATTCCGACACTAGATGCTCTGATTGGCGAGGATGAAAATAATCCCAGCGATGATCAGATCAAAGCTTTGATCAAAGATCCTTATTATGACCGTATCGTAAAATTGTTTATTCCTTTGCAAATGGCTGCGAATACCTTTGCAGGCTATGTGGTATCACGCCCTAATGTCTCATTGACCGATCAGGTTCTACTCGGGATTTCGATGGGTGCAATTAATGGAGTTGGTGTAAACACCGCCCATGAACTGAGTCACCGCCCGAATAAGTCTGATCACTACTGGTCACATGCCAGCCTGATGCCATTGGCTTATAACCATTTCCGGATTGAACATCCTTATGGACATCATAAACGGGTCGCGACGCCTGAAGATCCTGCCTCATCAAAAATGGGGGAGTCATTTTACAAATTCTGGCCACGTACGGTATTTGGTGGACTTAAATCTGCAATTGAAATTGAAAAACGCCGTTTACAGCGTAAAGGTTTGAGTTTCTTTAGCAAGGAAAATGAATTGTTTCATGGCTGGGGGATGAGTGCTGCTTATCATGCCTTGATGCTGAAAACCTTTGGCAAGAAGATTATTCCATATACGTTAACACAGGCATTTTATGGCATCAGCCTGTTTGAAATTGTCAATTATATTGAACATTATGGTTTGAAGCGTGCTGAAACTGAGAAAGGTAAATACGAGCGTACTTTGCCTGAACACAGCTGGAACAATAATAATATTGTTACCAACCTGTTTTTGTATCAGTTACAACGCCATTCTGATCATCATGCGTTCCCAAGCCGGCCGTTTCAGGCATTGCGAAATTTTGAGGAAGCACCTGTCTTGCCAAGCGGTTATGCGACCATGCTGATTCCAGCTTTGATACCACCATTGTGGTATAAAATGATGGATAAGCGTGTGTATCAACATTATCAAGGCGACCTGAACAAAGCCAATATCTTGCCAGCTAAACGCAAGCAGATTTTCAGAAAATTTGGCATACAAGATAATGCAGCTTAACTATTTTCAGTTTTTAATATTTTCCAGTTTTTAATAAAAAATGCGCCTTTCAGGGCGCATTTTTTATTCATTTTCGTTAAATCTTAAAACCATTCTGGCTGCATATTCAGGCAGGTATCATCAAAGTTCATCAGTAATTGTGCCTGATGTTCAACTTCAGGCAGTTCCCAGCGGATAAAGTATTGAGCTGCCTGCATTTTTCCTGTCAGGAATTGTTGATCTTCTGCATAGTCAGACGAGGCAAATTTTAACTGTGCCTGATTCGCCATTTCCAGCCATAACCAGGCAATAATAGTTTTACCCATCATATCCAGATATAAACCTGAATTCGCCAATGCTGTATCAACTCGACCTTGATGCAAAGCCTGACCTAAAACCTGCGTGGTTCTTTGCACAGTCGCAAGATGCTTTTTAAAAGTTTCTGCCAGTTCAGCTAAATTATGATCCTGAATCTCGGATAAAGTTTTCTGGATACGCTGCATGAGCAGGCTTAAACCTTTACCGTTGTGTTGCCACAGTTTACGACCGAGTAGATCTAGAGACTGAATGCCATAAGTGCCTTCATGGATTGGATTCAGACGGTTGTCCCGGTAGCACTGTTCAATCGGATATTCACGGGTATAGCCTGCACCACCCAAGACCTGAATCGCCAGGTCATTGGCTTTGGGGCCATAGGCAGAAGGGAAGGATTTGACCACTGGTGTAATCAGATCCAGCAAAATAGCACTCTCTTCATCCTGAGCTGCCTGATGTTCATCAATCAGGCGGGCTGCAAACAGACACAGTGCCAGTGATGCTTCAACATAGGACTTCTGGGTCAACAGCATACGTTTAACATCGCTATGCTCAATGATATTCACTGGTTTACTGTTTGGATCTTTATCGGCTACCGGACGTCCTTGTGGACGATTTTTGGCATAATTCAGGGACTCCAGATAACCACGATAGCCAATCATTGCCGCACCGAGTCCCACACCGACACGTGCTTCATTCATCATCTTAAACATATATTTCAAACCATGACCTGCTTCACCAAGCAAATAGCCTAAGCAATTGTCATTTTCCCCAAAGCTCAGCACCGTCGAGGTAGTCCCGCGATAGCCCATTTTATGCAATAGGCCAGCCAATTGAACATCATTGGATTCATCAAGTGGACCATCGGCACGGGTCTTGAATTTTGGCACAATAAACAGGGAAATACCCTTCACGCCTTGAGGTGCATCCTGAATCCGGGCAAGCACAAGATGCACAATATTTTCAGTAATGTCCTGGTCACCCCCAGAGATAAACATCTTTTGACCTTTAATCCGATAGGATCCATCTGCCTGAGGGATGGCCTTGGTGGTCAGATCACCAAGGGATGAACCGACATCCGGTTCTGTCAGTGCCATGGTGCCAGAAAAACGGCCGCTGAACATATGGGGTACAAATGTGTGTTTCTGTTCCTCGGTGCCGAAAGCCTGAATCACATTGGCTGCGGCAGCGGTCAAGAAAGAATAAGCCACCGTCGATGGATTGGCGGACATAAAAAAGGCATTACACGCCATATTGACCAGAATCGGTAACTGCATACCACCGGCATTATAATCATGTTGAGCGCAGAGTAATCCGGCATCGGCAAACTGGTTCCATGCAGTTTTGACTTCAGCAATGGTTTCGACTTTTTTGCCGTCAAAAGTTGGTTCGTGCTGATCTGCTTTGGCATTGTGCGGCGCAAAATAATCGGTAGCGATGCCTTTGGCCGTATCTAAAATACTGTCAAAGATGGTTTTATCATGTTCCTGATAACGTTCAAGTTGGGTCAGCTGTTCCAGTTTAAAAACGTCATACAGCAGGAAATTCAGGTCTTTGTCATCGATAAGTTGAGTCATATTTAGTTTTAAATCGAGTATTTATATGATGTGTTTAAGACTAGTAGTTGCTTTTATTTTTTAGAATTGTCAATAATGACACTTAAGATGTGAAAAGTGACAATGATATTCAGATGAAAAAGGTGGTGGTTTTAGGTTTTGATGGGGCTTTAGCATCGGCTATTACTGGAGTCGTGGATTTATTTGCCATGGCGGGCGTGAGCTGGAACCGGATTCAGGAGCAGGAAATTCATCGTCTGTTTCAGGTAGAAATTGCCAGTGCCCAAGGGCAGGCGATCCGTTGTATTAATGGGATATTGATCCAGGCACATTTAGCTTATGCAGATATCAAGGATGTAGATATTGCCATTGTCCCTACGATTGCTGGGCCGATTATCGAAACCTTGCAACAGAATCCGGAACTGATCCGTTATTTAAAGGAAGCAGACCGGCAGCAGAAAGTGATTGCAGGAAACTGTACGGGGAATTTCTTTTTGGCTGAAGCCGGTATTTTGAATGATCGCCAGGCGACCACGCATTGGGGCTTTCAGGATATGTTTCAGACTCTTTACCCTAAAGTAAAGCTTCATGCCGATCAGCTGATTAGTCGGGATCAGCATATCTACTGTGCAGGTGGTGGTCTGGCCTGGTTTGACTTAGGGCTGCATCTAATTGAACGCTACTATGGTTTTGAGCTGGCGATGCAGTCAGCCAAATCCTTTGTGATTGATTATCGGCGTGACAGCCAGCTGTCTTATTCCTTACTAAAAATTGGCAAGCTGCATCATGACGAGCTGGTACAAAAAGTACAGGACTGGCTGGAACAGCATTTTCATGAAGCGCTTAATCTGGAACAACTGGCAACACGTTTTAACCTCACCACACGTACTTTAATTAGGCGATTTAAACAGGCACTGGATGTGCCACCGAATCAGTATCTGCAAGCTATCCGGATTGAAGCAGCCCGTAAACGGCTGGAAGAAACCGAACAGGCGGTGGATCTGATCATGCAACATGTCGGTTATCATGATCCAAGCTCTTTCAGGCGATTATTCCATAAAAAAACGGGGTTAACCCCGTTAGAATATCGCCGTCGATTTAGCCGGCGCTTTTAGCATGTCATCAAGTTGCAGCAGCTTTAACTTTACGTCCATGCAGCAGATAATACCAAAGCAGACAGCTGAGTGTAATGACCGCACTATACAAATACAAATGCTGATAACCGATCTGATCCAGAAACTGGCCAATAAAATACGGTCCAAAACCAAGTGCAGCATCAAGAGCAATAAAGAAGGTTGATGTTGCCAGTCCCATACGCTCTATTGTGGTACTTTTTACCGCAATGGTCTGGCAAATGGATTGAATATTGCCATAACCAAAACCTAATAACGCTGCACTAGTGAGGAGCATCCATGAATTATGTGCCTGACTGAGCAAACCAATACCGATTGCCATAATCACAATCGCAGGATACATGATGATGTTTTCGCCTTTACGATCCATCAATGGGCCGGTAAATGGGCGAGAAATCAAAATTGCGGCTGCATACATCAGGAAGAAGAACGAAGCTGCCTGCAAGAGATCAATTTCCTTGGCATACAGGTTAAGAAAAGACAGTACGCCAGAATAACATGCACCAGCAATCAGGATAATAACTGCAATAGGAAAAGCTTTAGGCTCAACAAACTGCGCCAGACGTGAAGTAGGCTGAGCAGACTGCTGCGTACCAGCTTTTGCAGTCAGTTTTACTTTTGAAGTATCAACACCAAAACTGAAGAGCAGACAGGTGAAAGCCACAATAGAAGTAAAAGTAAAAATCACCTTATAGTCATATTGTGACATTAGCCAGATCGCCAGGAATGGACCAACTGCAGTGGCTAGCGTACTACTGGTACTGAAGTAGCCAATGCCTTCAGCACGTCGAGTTGCTGGAATGGTCTGGGCAATGACAGTTCCAATAACAGTCCCTGCGACACCCATCATAAAGCCGTGAGCAAAGCGGATCGCAATCAGATAAGGTACATCCACTGGAATAAAATACAGACCGGAGAACAGGAAAAAGCCCAAGGCTCCAGCAACCAGACTGGCTTTGGCACCCAGATTGGGCAGGAATTTTCCTATCAGCAATCGGCCAACTAAAGTCCCGACCACGAAGACACCGGAGATTAATCCCGCTTGTGCAGTAGTGGCATCCAGTTCAGCTAAGGCATAACCAACACTGACAATGACCAGGAGATAGAACACCAGAACCAGCTGGAAGTTCATTGCACTAAGAAAAATAAAATTTTTCGTCCAAAGCTTGGATGGAGCCTCAGTCATGTTGAAGCTCCTTTCTCGCCTGAAGGGAATGCATAAACTCTAAAACAAAAGCATGAGCACGTTTCAGCTCATCTTTATTGAAGTCTTGCAGTAATTCTGCTTCCAGAACATCAATCTTGCCGCAACATTGCTGGAACTGTTGTTCACCCATTTCAGATAGCTGCAGTAATTTCTGGCGTTTATCTGTCATGGGTTGTGATTCAATAAAGTTCATTTCCATCAAAGTATTTAAACGCTTGGTTACAGCAGGTTTTGAAATCCTGAGTTCCTGAGCGATATCCAGCGCCGTACATTGACCATTCATTTTGATAATGACCAGACTTTGCCATAAGGAATAATTTAAGCCGTGTTCAATTAACACAGCATTCATTTCATCCCCGAGCAATCTTGCACAGCGTAATAATGCAAATCTAAAGCGGGAGGTAGTATCCATAAGGAATAATGTTAACCTGGTTAACTAAATGTGCTTAATTTACGCTTATAAATATAAAAATTCAAGTGATGTATCAGTTGCTCCGATATGGCTTAACAAATATTTCAACGAGTAAATGAGCTAATCTGGTGGGAAAAATCTTTGGTTTTCTTTAACATGCAAATCTGGATGTGAGCAGTGGCTAAGGTGGATTTATGCAGGATTTAGACCTAACAACAATTATCAGTGAATGTTTTAAAAGCAGTTCTAATTTAATGATGGATTTACATCAACCAGCAATTACCTTACCTGAACAGCTGATCCACGCAGTTAAAGAGGCAGCACAGACACGCGGATATACTGAAACAATTCATCATGTAATGTTGCTGGATCAATTTGATGCTTCTCGACTGAGTTATGTCTTTAGTCCGCTTATTCTGTCCGTGCTAAAACATAAAACCATCTTTATCGCTCCAGCCAATACTGAACTGCAACAGGTGCTGGGAGAATATTTCCGGGTAGAAGCGCTGAAACTAAACCATACCCAAGCCTTACAGGAAATGGATATTTGCTTTGATTTGGCAACTGATGGTTGTTCCATGCCAGATTTACAGCGCTATGCCGTATTCAAGGCCTTACTTGACCCAAATTGTAAGAGCCTGATTGTCATTGGAAATGAACTGGATGCTGGATTGAAAATATTACTTGAATCATTCGGTATACAGGTTATCCAGCACAAATTGATGCAACAGAATTTTGATTTAACTGAAATTGAATTTAAAAAACTGTTATGGAAAAGAAAGACAGATTCAGTTGCCGTCACTTGTGAAGAGATCACGTCAGCTAATATTGAATTAGTTACTCAACTTAGCGGAATACAGCATGCCGATGCCGAGCGTCTAATTGATGACTTGATGTATAGCGAGCATCTGTTCGAAAAAGTCTCAGTCTTTGGCGAATTTACCGAAACTATTTATAAGCATCAGCTAAAATAAAAGATAGCGGAAAGGCATGTCCCAGAGTTGCAGTGATTAGATTTTA
Source organism: Acinetobacter sp. LCT-H3 (assembly GCF_001866125.1). Lineage (NCBI taxonomy): Bacteria > Pseudomonadati > Pseudomonadota > Gammaproteobacteria > Moraxellales > Moraxellaceae > Acinetobacter > Acinetobacter sp. LCT-H3. The sequence continues at coordinate 25,729 of NZ_MODX01000028.1, forward strand.
GATATACGCGTGGTGGCAGAGATGCCACACATTCCCCATCACGACACGACGTCGTAATGGGGAAATAAAAGACTTTTGCCTATTTTGAGTTTTTCCAAAGTATGATTCTGCCTGCACAAAGCCATTTAAATTTTTAAAGAGAAGATAAGGCTGTGCATATATAATTATAAATATGTAATTATAAATATCTAATAATATCATATATTTAAAAATTATCGAATTGCTCTGATGACCTAATACATAGCCTGATTAAAATTGTGAGACGGCAGTGAGCCAAAAGGCTCTTTATTCTGTTCAGGATTTTTTCTGTTTACGGTAAACACTTGGTCGTACCGGATGTGTGCCGCGCCAGAGACCTTTCTTATTTTTCTTGGCATTGCTTTGCAGGCTCATCAGATAGGAGAGGTGTTTCTTGTCACGGATATATTCTTCATAAACCCAAGCCGCACCACGCTTGATCAGTTCTTCATTGACATTTTTACGACGTCGGTAAATGACTCCAACACAGCGTCCATAACGGTCAATATCAGTAATTTGCACACGGACCAGTCTATTCTTGATCATTTTTGCGACCAGCTGTTGGGATTCCTTGCCATAGGCCTGACTGGATTCAGGTGCATCCACATAGGCAAAGCGTAAGCGGGTTTCTGAACGACGGATATTGAAACGATAGCAGGTGAGGGTGTCGCCATCACTGACGGCCTTAACTCGACACCAGTATTTTTTGCCTTTTTTGAAGGGGCGGAACAGTTCTTGTAAAAACACTACAAGTTTGTGCAGCAAATAATAGGAGAAACATAGAGCCACAAGGCCAAGTACAATTTGCCAAGAAGTTGAGAGATGCAACAAAATTAAAATCCAGAACAAGCGCAGTCAGGTGAAGAAATAGCTGACTTATAAAGTGTTCATTCTAGATCAAAGCCTCACGTCTTAAGGCCTTGTAATCGTTTATACGAGGATTTTTTAAGCAAACAAAATAGCCTAAGCAAATAACAAAAAAACCAAGCTGCGATTCTTAAGAATAAACTTTCTAAGGCTCCATAAATAGCCTAAGCATTTTTAAAATTCACTTATAAAAATAGCCTAAGCAAAAATTTTATTAATCTCACTCCGTAAAAATTGATGTCTCTTATTCTCTTGTAAATCCTTATACCAATACATTCCCATATTAATTTTCTGCAATTTTACAGGAACTTCAAAAATTTTCAGGCTTTTATCAATATGCAAATGATTTAAAACATTTCGAGGAATGGTGAGCATCGCTGAGGGATGCTGCTGCAAAATCTGTAACGCCGTCGAGTAATGCTGACAACGCAGGAAAATTTGCCGGGATAGGTGATTACGGCTTAAATACAGATCTTCAACCAATACGCCAGTCCGGCGCGAAGACACACCAATATGTAGGGAGGCGAGATAACTTTTTTCCGTGACTTGTTGCTGTTGAGTACAGACGACAAACTCATCCTGATCCAGTAATTCAAACTGGATTTTGTCGCCCAAAGGCTGTTCCAGATCGATCACAAAATCAACTTGCTGGGTTGCCAAATCAGAAACAATATTCTTTCGTTCCAGTTTAATACTGACAAACTGAATATCCAGATTAAAACGCTGAAAATGTGCGACCAGTTTTGGCAAGATCATCGGTTCGATTTCATCATGCACAGCAATCTTTAGATTTTGTACCAAGGTGGGCTCAAATTGCTGGTTCTGGATGGAAATATTCTGGATGGTGATGAGAGCATGTTTAATTTCTGAATAAATCTGTTCCGCAAACGGCGTTGGCTGCATTTTACTGCCAGTTCGTACAAACAAGTCATCCTGCAGATGCTGCCTTAAACGTTGTAAGGCATGACTGGCAGCAGACTGGGTAATTGACAGGATTTGTGCAGCCCGGGAAATACTTTTCTGTTCAAAAACAGCAACAAAAAGTGGATATAAATTGATATCGATCCGATGGAAACTGCGAAGATCGATACTGTTTTTATTATGAATCTGTTGCATATTAAACTATGGAATAAAATCATTTTATTCATAATAGGTTTTAGGTTAAGGTCTTGTAAAGCAGAATAATCATATCCAGAGGAAAGTTGCCATGTTTGAGCTATCAGCACGTGCACAGGACTACGTTGAACGCACCAGAAAATTTATTAGAGATGAGATCGAGCCAATTGAGGCAGATTTCTGGCATCAGGTGCATGAGCTGAATCAGGGCAGTGACTGGACCAAATGGCAATGGCCGGCTGAACTGGAAAATTTAAAAGCCAAAGCCAAAGCAGCAGGATTATGGAATATGTTCCTGCCTTGTGCTGAATTGGGTCAAGGATTGTCAGTTAATGAATATGCGCATATTGCTGAACTGTCTGGACGTAGTCTGATTGCACCAACGGTATTTAACTGTAATGCCCCAGATAGCGGCAATATGGAAGTATTGTGGCGTTATGGTTCTGAGGACCAAAAACAGCAATGGCTCATGCCGTTATTAGAGGGAAAAATCCGCTCGGTATTCTGTATGACCGAACCTTCAGTTGCCTCCAGTGATGCCACAAATATGCAGGCAACGGCGGTCATTGAAGGTGATGAAATTGTTCTTAATGGTCGTAAATGGTGGTCCTCTGGTCTGGGTGATCCAAATGCCAAAGTCATTATCTTTATGGCACATACTCCCGATGAAACTAAAGACCGTCATCATCAGCATTCCATGGTTTTAGTTCCAGTTGATACTGCGGGTGTGAAAATCGAGCGTATGTTGCCCGTCTTTGGTGATTATGATGCTCCGCATGGCCACGGCGAAGTTAGTTTTGATAATGTGCGGGTATCGGTATCCAATTTTATTGGGGGCGCTGGCCAGGGCTTTGAAATTGCCCAAGGTCGCTTAGGCCCAGGTCGTATTCATCACTGTATGCGTTGTATTGGCGCAGCAGAAAAATCTCTGGAACTGATGATTGACCGTGGCATGAGCCGCACGGCGTTTGGTAAAGAGATTTTGAAACTGGGTGGCAATCTGGAACGGGTCGCAGAAGCACGGGTTGCGATTGATCAGGCACGATTATTAACCTTGTATGCTGCCTATAAAATGGATACTTTAGGGAACATGGCGGCTTTGACAGAAATCTCTGCCATTAAAGTCGTGGCACCAAGTGTGCTGGAAAAAGTCGTGGATATGGCAATCCAGATTCATGGTGGCGCTGGTGTTTCACGTGATACACCATTGACCGGATTCTTTGCCCAGGCACGTGCGCTACGTTTGGCAGATGGCCCGGATGAAGTACATAAGGGCATGATTGCAAAATTAGAGTTGGCAAAACGTGGTTATAGTACGCGTCGTAAAAAATAAGTCTTAAGTTTAAAGATATTTAGATAGTAAAAAGATTTTAAGGAAATATTATGGCAGTCATTGATGTCGGTGGAAAAGTTCGTGAGGGTGAAGAACTGGATGTCCGCGCTATAGGAAACTGGCTGATTGAACATGGTGAAAATATTGAGGGTCCTGTTGAAGTCACCCAATATTCTGGTGGTGCGTCGAACTGGACATATCGCCTGAAATATAGCAATGCCGATTTAATTCTGCGTCGTCCACCTAAAGGCACCAAGGCCAAATCTGCACATGACATGGCGCGTGAATATCATGTACAACGGGCACTGGCTGATCACTATCCAGTTGTTCCGGAAATGTTGTTGCTATGTCAGGATGAGTCAGTGATTGGCTGTGATTTCTATGTAATGAAACGCATTGAAGGCATTATTCCACGAGCGAATTTGCCTAAAGATCTGGACTTTAGTGAAGCTCAGGTACGCGAACTCTGTATCAATGTCATTGATAAACTGATCGAGTTGCATCAGGTTCCTTATCACGGTACTGAACTGGAAAAGTTAGGCAAAGGTGAGGGTTACTGCCGACGTCAGGTAGAAGGTTGGGATAGCCGTTATGACAAAGCTAAAACGATTAACGTACCTTCATTCAAGTACGTACGTAACTGGCTAAAAGATAATATTCCTGCCGATTCTAAAACTTGTGTGATTCACAATGACTGGCGTTTTGATAATGTTATTCTGGATCCTGACAATCCAACACAGGTGATTGGGGTACTGGACTGGGAAATGGCGACTCTAGGTGATCCACTGATGGACTTGGGTTCTGCCTTGGCCTATTGGGTGGAAGAGACTGACAATGCAATTTTTAAGGCAACCCGCCGTCAGCCGACCAATCTAAAAGGGATGTTTACCCGTAAGGAGGTTGTGGATTACTACCTGGAAAAAACTGGATTACAGCCAGAGAATTGGACCTTCTATGAAGTATTTGGCATTTTCCGTTTAGCGGTAATTGCCCAGCAGATTTATTATCGTTACTACCATAAACAGACCAATAACCCGGCGTTTAAAGATTTTTGGGTGGTGATTCATGCATTGCATATCCGTGCCTTAAAGCTGATTGGCAAACAAAAGATCGAAGCCAATGATCTTGCCCAGAAGTATATGAACAAATTTAAAGAGTTAATGCCAAAATGACCACCATTTACCTGATTCGACATGGCCAGGCATCTTTTGGAGCAGAAAGCTATGATCAGCTTTCTCCCAACGGTGAACTGCAAGCCAAGTTACTTGGACGTTATTTCGACTCTATTCTTAAAGAAGCACCTGTAGTGATGGCTGGATCAATGCAACGTCATCAGCAAACGGCGCAACTATGCCTGGATGAATGTTTTCCTGAAAGTGAATTGATTACCAATCCTGCCTGGAATGAGTTTAATCATACTCAAGTCTTTGCCAGGTATGAGCCGCGATTTAATCAGCCGGAATTATTAAAAGAAGATGTGGCACAACATGCCAATCCTCGAGCGTATTTAAGCAAAATCTTTGAAGGAGCAATTGAACGCTGGACGGGGGGAGATTATCACCATGAATATGAAGAATCCTGGCCAGATTTTAAAAACCGTGTTGAATCTGCATTGCAAGATCTATGCGATGAACTGGCTGAGAAAAGACCGCGCTATGCTGTAGTATTTACTTCGGGTGGCGTTATCTCTGTGGCAGCAGGGAGAATTCTAGGCTTGAGTCCAAGCAAAACTTTTGCCTTAAACTGGGCCATGGCCAATACCAGCATGACGACTTTGCGTTTGGTGGGTAATGAACCGCAGTTACTTAGTCTGAATGAACATCATTTTATTAAGGCAAATCAACCAGAATTACTCACCTGGATCTAAAAGATCTGGAACAAAATGATTTTAAAGGAATAAAAAATGGCTAAAACAATTCTAATTACCGGGGCAAGTTCCGGAATTGGTGCAGGTATGGCACGTGAATTTGCACAAAAGGGTTATAACCTGGCAATCTGTGCGCGTCGTATGGAACGTCTGGAAGCTTTAAAGCAGGAACTGGAAAACCAGTACGGGATCAAAGTGATTGCCAAAACCCTGGATGTGACCAACTATGATCAGGTCTTTGAAGTATTTCGTGCCTTTAGGGAAGAGTTTGGTAGCATTGACCGAATTATCGTGAATGCTGGCGTTGGTGAAGGTCGTCGTATTGGAAAAGGCAACTTTGCTATTAACAAAGCTACGGTGGAAACCAATTTTATTTCTGCCTTAGCCCAGTGTGAAGCTGCAGTGGAGATTTTTCGTGCGCAAAACTCAGGTCATTTGGTCATGATTTCATCCATGAGCGCAATGCGTGGTATGCCAAAACACCTGACCGCTTACGGTGCAAGTAAGGCTGGAGTCGCGCATCTGGCAGAAGGAATTCGTGCAGAGCTGATTGATACACCTATTAAAGTGACGACGATTTTCCCGGGTTATATTCGTACTGAAATTAATGAAGGTGCGAAAAAACTGCCATTTGAGGTAGACGAAAAAACGGGTTCGCGTTTATTGGCTGCTGAAATTGAAAAAGCACCAGTTAAAGCGTATGTACCAAAATGGCCTTGGTTACCGTTGGGCTTGGCTATGAAAGTATTGCCACTAAAACTGGTGAATAAACTAGGATAATTCTTGTTTATATGATCAAAAAGCTCCTAATGGGGCTTTTTTATTTTTGGAATTGAAACATTTTGACTTTAAAAATTAAGAAAATAATATGTCTGGAAATTATTTTTATAAGTATGATCATACATTATGGTTTAGCATAGCTAAGGGTTGGTGAATATATGTATATGGGCTTATAACCAAATGAAAAAATTAGCTTTTATCATTATTCTGGTATTGACAGCAATGCCATATGCTCAAGCAGCATCTGATGAAGGAAAAAATCCGGATATGACCCGATTGTGTGAGGGAAAAGGACCTCATGTAAAGCTTACGGTTAAAATTGAGGGTCGTACCATAAAAGGCTCATGTCAGATCGGCTTTAAACCTGCTCAAGTAAATGCCTTGGACTATGAAGCAATGCGCTCTCCCTCTGTGCAAAATGCATGTAAGGGCAAAGCACGTGGTTCGACTCTTGTCGTGAATGTAGATGGTGAACAGATACCGGGTAAATGTGATCTGGTCTTTAAAAGAAATCATCGTTAAAAATATATTTAACGATTTCTTATTTCACTTTGTATAACCGCTATTATATTAGACCTCTTTCATAAA
>NZ_MODX01000029.1:0-31811 GCF_001866125.1 Acinetobacter sp. LCT-H3
AAAAATGATTTATGAAAGAGGCCTAATAATTTAGGCATCTTTTTACAATACATTTTTTTCAAGAAACAGGAGGTACCGCAAAAAATTACCATAAAAACTTGCGGCATCCTAAAACACCTTCGGACAATATCATACAATATAAATACGTAAACTATTTATTTTGAATGATTTTCGTATTTATTTGGATGAGGTGAAACAGTGAAATGGTGCGCTCAGCGCGCACAATAAACACAACCCAAGACACTGATTTTTAATAAATATCATCAACCCTTGTTCTACATTTACCGTAAAAATTACCGCAAAAAAGATCTGTACACTACCCGAAAATTTCTTAGATATAGTGATGATCTATACGTATATCAGCAAACAATATATCAGATTTCCTGAATAACTAATTCAGTATAAAAATTACCACAATTAAATAATTTGTTATAACCTATACAAAATTTGTAGAGTTTATAACATGACTATAAGCATCCTCATTTCTAGCCTTTCCACACAAAACTCTTCTGCTCGAATGAGAATTTGGCGTTCCATCAAAAGCTGTGGCGCAGCAACTCTGCGTGATGGTGTCTATGTGCTACCTAATGAACAAAAGCAACGCTTTGACCCCATTATTGACGAACATCAAAGTGCCGATGGCATTGCCTATCTATTCGATTCCGTTAGCAACAATAATTTAGACTTAATTCAACTCTTTAATAGAAAAAATGAATACTCTGAATTTTTGCTACAACTGAATGAAATAGAGAGTTCACTGAATGTTGAGCAAAAAAATGAACATTTAAAAAGCATTAGAAAATTAAGAAAGCAACTTTCGTCTCTCATCGATATTGATTTCTTTCCTAATGAATTACAAAACACAGCCTTAAACGCGATATCAAAACTCGAACTTAAAATTCATCACTTAGGGGAATCAAATGAGCCCTCTTCTATAAATAGTGATCTACCTTCTCTTAATCTTCATGACTTCCAATCTAAAACCTGGGCTACACGAAAACGACCTTGGGTAGATCGTTTAGCTTGTACGTGGCTCATTCAAAAATTTATTGATAAAGACCCTATTTTTATGTGGCTAGAAGATATTAAAGATTGTCCAGCAGATGCTTATGGTTTTGATTTTGACGGTGCAACGTTTACCCATGTTGGTGACCTTGTTTCATTCGAAGTACTTTTACACAGCTTTAATTTAGCCGATAAATCACTTCTGAAAATCGCTGAAATTGTGCATTACCTAGATATTGGCGGAAATGAGCCACCTGAGGCTCTTGGGTTAGAAAAAATATTACAAGGACTGAGAAGCAGTATTCAAGCTGATCAACAGTTGGTGGAATTATCCAATCACATTTTTGATGGTCTATATACCAATTTTAAAAGTGAGAATTCATGAGTCAATTACAAGAAAACGATTTCGAGCCCAATCCAGAAATCAGCTTTAAAGAGGCCATACTGTTTTGGCTTAAACTCGGATTTATCAGCTTTGGCGGGCCTGCAGGCCAAATCTCTGTCATGCACCAAGAATTGGTAGAACAAAAAAAATGGATCTCCGAAAAGAGATTTATGCATGCGCTCAATTACTGCATGCTGCTTCCGGGGCCTGAGGCACAACAATTAGCAACCTATATTGGCTGGCTAATGCACAAAACAAAAGGCGGTATCATAGCCGGACTATTTTTCATTTTACCTTCCCTTTTCATTCTCATCGGTCTTTCATGGGTCTATGCAAAATTTGGAAATGTACCTGTCATTGCAGGGCTTTTTTATGGCATCAAACCTGCTGTCACCGCTATCGTCTTTCATGCAACCTATCGTATTGGCAGTAAATCACTGAAGAATAAATATATGTATGCTATTGCATGTGCTGCATTTATTCTTATTTTTGCCTTTAATGTTCCTTTCCCCCTTATTGTGCTGCTGGCTGCTTTAAGTGGTTATCTCTTAAGTAAATTTGACCCAAAACTATTTACAAGCAATGCTCATGCATCAAGCCTCAAAGACTACGGGAAGGCAATCATTGATGATGATACGCCCACACCTGAACATGCCATTTTTAAATGGTCTCGCTTAATTAAATTACTAGTTGTTGCAATTATTTTGTGGTGTCTCCCTATAGCATTACTGACGGTAGCTTATGGCTGGTCTCACGCTTATACACAAATGGCTTGGTTTTTCACCAAAGCTGCATTGATGACTTTTGGCGGAGCTTATGCTGTTTTACCTTATGTATATCAAGGTGCTGTTAACTTCTATGAGTGGCTTAAACCAACCGAAATGATCGACGGTTTAGCATTGGGTGAAAGTACACCTGGCCCACTCATTATGGTCGTTGCTTTTGTTGGATTTATGGGCGGTTACAACCTCGACCTATTAGGGCCTGAACATAAGTTTTTAGCAGGTGCTTTTGGAGCAACAATTGTTACTTGGTTCACCTTCCTATTTTCGTTTGTGTTTATTTTAGGTGGAGCACCCGTAATCGAATCTACTCACAATCAAATTAAATTTACTGCACCACTGACAGCAATTACCGCAGCTGTTGTCGGCGTAATTCTTAATTTGGCCCTTTTCTTTGCTTACCATGTGCTATGGCCAAAAGGGTTTGAAGGACAATTTGACTACATTGCTGCAGTAATAACCTTACTCGCTTGTATTGCTCTCTTTAAGTTCAATCAAAGTGTATTAAGAGTCATCGGTGCCGCTGCAATTTTAGGGCTTATCATTAAACTAAGCATATAAAAAAAGAGCAGCTCAAATGAGCTGCTCCTTTTTATCTATTTTTTATACTGCTGCTTGGAGTCTAGAACTCGTATTAATTTCTACTGAAACGTGCACAATTTCCTCATGAATAGATAAGGCTTTTCTGACTTCATCTGCCGTGATATTTAAACTGCTTACATCTAGTGACAAGATACAAGAAAACTTACCTTTACCCACCTTCCATACATGAATATCAGTAATCACAATTCGGCTATCTAAGTCTTCAATGACTTCCTGAATTTCCTGAACAACTGGATGTTCCATTTCAGCATCAAGTAAAGTTTTGCCTGTCTCGCGGATAAGCCCCCAAGACCAATGTGCGACTAGAAATGCACCTACAATACCCAAAACTGCATCTAAGAAATCCCAGCCAAAAAATTTACCTGCAAATAATGCAATGATCGCCAATACAGAAGTCACAGCATCTGCAACGACATGAAGGAAAGCTGCTTTCTGGTTTAAATCATGTTCGTGATGCCCATCTTCATCATGGTGATGGTGTCCATGATCATGATGGTGATCATGTTCGTGGTGATGATGGTGGTGATGCCCACTATCGTGTAGTAACTAAGCACAAATAAAGTTCACTGCAAGACCAATCACTGCGATTGATATTGCTTCGTTATAGTGAATATTAACGGGATTAAATAGGCGCTCTACCGATTGTATTCCCATAAATAATGCCACAACCATGAGTAAGATCGCACTAGAGTATCCAGCTAAAATTTCTATCTTCCACGTACCAAAACAGAATCGCTGATCTTGTGAATATTTACGTGCCATTCGATAAGCAAAATATGCTAAGCCCAATGCCAGCATGTGTGAACTCATGTGCCAGCCATCAGCTAGTAAAGCCATCGAATTAAAGAACCATCCTCCAAAAATTTCAAAGACCATCATGACACCCGTCAGGATCGTCGCAATTAAAATTTTCTTCTGTGCTAGTGGATTACCTTCATCGAATTGATGCGTATGGTTGCTTTTAACATTACTTAGATATTGCATTTTTTTATGCCATCAATAATACTCCCCTATAGTATATTTAATTTGGACAGAAATGCTATGTCGCATCTGCATCAAGACAAAAAAATTTTAAATCGGGTTAAGCGAATTCAGGGCCAAATTAACGCCGTTGAACAGAGTTTGGCTGACACGCACAAATCATGCATAGACGTACTGCAACAGGTCGCTGCCGTTCGTGGTGCTATAAATGGATTAATGAATCAATTGATTGAAGCACATCTCAAAGAGCATGTAATCAAAGATAAAGATGCGATTAATGAAGAAGAGTTAAAAGAGTTTTTAGCATTACTCAGCCGCTATCAATAAGATGACACGATAAAAAATCTCTTTTCAATTTTTATAGACTTGATATGATAATTACATCTTTATTGCTTAATAGTTTATATGCGACCCCGAATACGTAAGTTTTTAACTTCTCTTTATTCAACTCCAGATTCAAAAGTGCTCGAAATAAAGTTCAATTTAAGTCATCACTGTGACTTTGAACTATTTAAAAAGTTAAAAAAAACCAACTGCCAAAGCATAAAAAATGCGATTCACAGCATCCTTTATGAGCGTGGCTATACAACTGCAGAAATCTCTCTGCTCACTAATGACAATACTTAAAATTATAAACAGCCTTCAAATTCATTGAGGGCTTTTTACTTAAATTTGAAAAATAATGAACTGGCTGGCATCAATACAATTATCCTTAAGGACTAACCAACTTAATTATGCTTTGCTTGGACAAAATTATTCACACTCAAAAACCTCAATCCTACACCGGGTTCTGTCAAAATATATTTAGGATGCACTGCATTATCATTTAATTTAGCACGCAATTTAGCAACCAAAATTCTTAAATAGTGCGTATCTTCCTGATGCGTTGCACCCCATAGTTCCTTGAGTATCTGTGGCTGGGTTATCAGTTGTCCTTTATGCTGTGCAAGCAACGTTAATAGTTGATATTCCTTACGGGTCAAAGCAATCAGATTTCCCTCTAAATAAACTTGACGCTGAGCAAAGTCAATTTTCAAGTAGCCATCATCAAAAATTACGCTTTCAACCACACTTAACTGAGTCTGCCGAAGTAGAACACGAATTCTTGCCAAGAGCTCCTGAATACTAAATGGCTTCGTCACATAATCATTTGCGCCTGAATCCAAAAGTTTTACTTTTTCATTTTCATCAGAACGGACAGAAAGAACAATTACTGGCACATGAGACCAATTCCGTAATTCCATTAAAACATCAAAACCATCCAAATCAGGCAAGCCCAAATCTAAAATAACTAAATCAGCACCATGCAAGGCTAACTCACCTAAACCTTGCTGGCCATTTTCAGCTTGAATAACTTTATAACCTTGGGTACGCAATGCTATATCAAGAAATTTTCGTATTTGTGTCTCATCATCTATGATTAAGACTGTAGCGATGGCACTAGTAGATGGATTGAGTTCAGCCATTCATTTTCCTTAATTGAAAACCTTACAGTAATGGATTAATTGGAAGCTGCATGCGGATACATGTGCCTTGATTATGACTTAGAGATGAAGTAGAAATAGCCCCCATGTGTGCCCCAATAATTGCCTTAACAATACTCAAGCCCAATCCGGTACCGTGTTGTCCACGATCACCTCGTTCCATTGTATAGAACATATCAAAAATACGATCACGCTCATTTTCAGGAATCCCCTGCCCCTGATCAGAAATCGTTATTTCCATTTCATTTTCTTTTAACCTAGAAACTTGAATTGAAATCGGTGTATTTTCAGGTGAAAACTTAGCGGCATTTTCCAATACATTAAAAATAGCTTGTTCAATGAGTGCAGCATGTACATACAAACTTAATGGATCATCAGGTAAATGCACCTCAACTAAAGCTTGCGGCATATAACGTTGTAACCTGCGTACCGCTGAACCAACGAGCTCATCGACACCAATCCAATCTCGTGCCAGTGTTAGACCCTCATGTCCCAAACGAGTCATATCCAATAAATTTTGTATATAGCGGTCTAATCGTTCACCTTCTAAATGAATCGCCTCAAGTAAACTATTTTGATCCGTTTCGTCCATAGAATGCCGATAATTGCTTAAGGTATCAGCAGCACCAATGATTGATGCTAAGGGTGAACGTAAGTCATGTGAAACTGAAGATAATAACGCTGAACGTAATCTTTCTGTTTCTGAACTCACATTAGCAATTTCAAGCGCTTTGGTTAATTGCGTACGCCAAATAGCTTGAGCAATAAATTCGACCATCACCTCTGCTAATTGTTTTTGTTCAGACGTTAAAAGCCGTTGCTGCAATGGAAATTTTAGCCCAATGACGCCTACGCATTGCTTTGAAGCCAATAGCGGTAAAAACCACCAAGCATTTTCCATCAGTGTTTGAGTAAAACGGCCTGAAGCCTGATGATTTTTAAAAGTCCAATTTGCAGAAATTTGTTCCTTTGTACTCATCTTTTCTAAGTTTTGATTTTCCTGTTCAGTTTCTGGTGAATAAATCCAAACATCTGCATTTAGGTTTTTGTTTAAACAATGCATTGCAATATCTTGAACCTGCTGTAAATCTACTGCAGTAGAAAGCTTTTGTCCTAAATCTTGCATAATACTGTTATAACTGTTTGATGCTTTTAGCGCTGTAACCTGCTCTTTTAATTTAGATGCCAGCTTACTTGCAATTAAAGCAGCACCTAAAAAAGCCAGCACCGTGATCACACCTTGATGAGCTGAAATTTCCAACGTAAATTTAGGACTGATAAAAAAGAAGTTATAGGCTAAAAAAAATAAAATTGCAGAAAATACCGCTGCAAGCATCCTTGTTTTTGATGCGACAAATACCACAGCAGTAATAAAAATAACTGAAATATCGTCAATGCCCAAATAGGTTTCACTTAGGCTTGCGATCACAATGCTGATCACTGTTGTAACAAGTACGTAGGATATTTCGCTCAGTGTTAAATAATTTCTTCTACTGTCTGAGGCTATATTGTCTGAAACAGCAATATTTTTTGGCGATAAAACAGGAACAATACTAAGCTCGAATCGTGGCTGAAGTTTGATTAACTGATCAACGAAATCTGCTTTCAAAGGTAAGTTAAAGACTTCTTTCTTCGGCTGGGATAAAACCAAAGTAGAAATACCATGCTCAATAACATAATCAAAAAGAGTTTTCGCATGCTGTTTACCGTATAGCGTTTCCGTCATACCACCCATTTGCCGAGTCATATTCAATGCAATTTCGATTTCTCGGCTTTGACGATTAGCTTGTTTCGGCAGAATCTGAGAATCTTTAGAGAAAGTGACTACAGTCCATGCGGCCATCCGTTGCTCGGCAATACGACATCCTGCTCGCACCAATGATTCAGAGTTTCCTAGACCATCTATCATAATCAAAACATGGTTTTTAAGCGGAATAGCCGCTTGCCCTTGAATTGCAAAATTTTCCCGAACATCTGTATCTACATAACCAGCAACTGTTTGCATCGCTAGTTCACGTAAAGCAGTTAAATTAGCGACATTAAAAAATCGCTGTAAAGCTTGTTCTGCCTGTTCTGGTATATACACTTTTCCTTGCTTCAAACGCTCTAGCAATTCATTGACAGGCAAATCAATTAAACGAATATCTCGAATACGTTCAAAGACCCGATCAGGCACTGTTTCTTTAACACGGATACCTGTAATTTGAAAAACAATATCATTCAAACTTTCTAAGTGCTGAATATTCATTGTTGTAAAAACATCAATACCAGCATCTAAAAGTTCATTGATATCTTGCCAGCGCTTTTCATGACGGCTGCCAAGTACATTGGTATGAGCGAATTCATCAACAAGAACAATATTTGGCTTCTTGTCTAGTACCGCATCTAAATCCATTTCCTCAAGCTGGTGCTCTTGATATTGAATAATTTTACGCGGAATCAAAGTTAAACCCGCCACTAAGTTTTCAGTTTCAGTTCGGCCATGTGTTTCTACATAAGCAATCGCTATGTCACTGCCTTGCAAAGCCAATTCATGGGCACGAACAAGCATAGCGAAAGTTTTTCCAACGCCCGGAGCAGCCCCTAAAAATATGGTCAAACGTCCAGATTGAAAACGTTGAGTATGCTGTAAAAACACATCAACTTTATTTGTTTTACTTTTATCCATAAATTTATAACTTTTATAAATATCTTAGATTTATGCCCTTTCTAGTAGGAAGAGGATAGTTCTCCTCTTCCTTCCATTTTATTAAATCGCTTTTTCAGCCTGATCCAAAGCAATGTTTATTTCAAGCACATTCACACGTGTCTGCCCTAATATTCCGAAGCTAGGCCGAATACTTCTTTCCAGTACTAATGTCTCCACATCTTGTACTGACATTCCTCTTGCGGCTGCAATTCGATTGACCTGAATTAAGGCGGCCTGCAGACTAATTTCAGGATCGATACCGCTGCCCGATGCTGTTACCAAATCAGAAGGGATTTGAGATTTTTCAACGCGCTCTTGTGCCACAATTTTATTTAAACGCTCATCCATCATTTCATGTAATGCTGGATTTGTTCGTGCCAAATTACCCCCTGCCATGGCCATAGGGTCATAATTTGACGCGGACGGCCGCGGTTGAAAATACTTTGCTTGAATAAAAGGCTGTGCAACCAAACTTGACCCAATGACCTCACCATTCTGTACAATCAAACTGCCATTGGCTTGATGCGGAAAAATGACCTGCCCTAAACCTGCTGCAACCGAGCTATATGCAAAGCCGCATATAGCCAAGGTCACAGCTGTTAAGCCAATGGATGCACGTATTAAACCGAATCCAGCCGTCGACATACTATTCAATTGCTCATTTTCTTGATGGTTTTCAATATTCATTTTTATTCTCCTCATCAGTTCAAAGTGATAACAATTGACTAATCATCAGATCAATCGCTTTAATCGCAACAAAAGGCAACATTACTCCGCCTACACCATAAATCAGCATATTACGGCGTAATAATTGAGTTGCCGTTGATGGCTTAAATTTCACACCGCGTAAAGCAATCGGGATGAGTAAAGGAATAATAATCGCGTTAAATATCAGTGCTGAAAGGATGGCGCTTTCAGAGCTACTCAATTGCATCACATTCAGCACACCCATTTGTGGAATAGCCGCGACAAATAATGCAGGTAAAATGGCAAAGTATTTTGAGACGTCATTTGCCAAAGAGAATGTGGTTAATGCACCGCGTGTAATCAGCTGCTGCTTACCAATTTCCACTACAGACAGAAGCTTCGTTGGATCGGAGTCTAAATCGACCATATTACCCGCCTCTTTAGCCGCTTGCGTACCTGAGTTCATCGCTAAACCAATATTAGCTTGAGCCAAAGCAGGAGCATCGTTGGTACCGTCTCCGACCATTGCCACCAAATGCCCTTTGTTTTGTTCCGCACGAATACAGCTGAGCTTATCTTCTGGTTTTGCTTCAGCAATATAGTCGTCTACGCCTGCTTCGGCAGCTATAGCAGCAGCCGTAAGTGGATTATCACCTGTCACCATGACGGTTTTAATGCCCATTTCACGTAAGCGCGCAAACTTTTCCTTGATCCCTTTTTTAATTACATCCGAAAGCTCAATGACACCTAAAATATTCCGATCTTTTGCGACCACAAGCGGTGTTGCACCCTTAGAAGCAACTTGTTCAACGCGGGTTTTCAACTCAAGTTGATTCTCAAGATTTTGTGATGAAAACTTAAGAATGGCATCCAATGCACCCTTACGAATTTGATGACCATCTTTCAAGTTAATCCCAGAAATACGCGTTGAAGCATCAAAGTTAATAAATTCTGCTTGCTCAGGCGTATCGACATGCTGTCCATATTCTTTTGCTAGAACCACAACCGATTTACCTTCAGGCGTTGGATCTGCCAATGAGGTAAGTACTGCAGCTTGGCAAAGCTCTGATTCAGTGACACCAGCGAGCGGATAAAATGCAGTTGCTTGGCGGTCACCATAAGTAATCGTGCCGGTTTTATCTAAAAGCAGTACATCTACATCACCAGCAACTTCTACCGCTTTACCTGATTTAGCAATAACATTGGCTTTTAAAGCACGGTTCATCCCAGCTATACCGATAGCAGGAAGCAAGCCGCCAATGGTGGTTGGAATTAAGCAAACCAATAATGCAACCAGTAGAATTGGATTAATTTCGATTTTTAAGAAATGTCCAATCATTGGCAAACTGAAAACAACTGCAATGAAAGTCACTGTCATCACTGTAAGTAAAATACCCAAAGCAATTTCATTCGGTGTTTTTTGACGGTTTGAACCTTCTACCAAAGCAATCATACGGTCAAGAAAGCTATTTCCTGTTTCAGCTGTGACTTGCACGATTATTCGATCCGTCAATACTTTAGTGCCACCAATCACACCTGATTTATCAGTACCCGCTTCACGTAAAACAGGTGCTGACTCCCCTGTAACAGCAGCTTCATTAATGGTTGCAAAACCATGAATAATTTCACCATCAGCAGGAATCAACTCACCCGCACGAACTTCAATCAAATCATGCATTTTTAAGAGCGTCGCTGCGATTTGTTCACCATCCGCATCTTCTTTATTTTTAATTCGACGTGCCGTTAAATTCTGGCGTGCTTGTCTTAAAGAGGAAGCCTGTCCCCGACCTTTGGCTTCTGCCACAGCTTCTGCATAATTCGCAAATAGCACAGTAATAAATAAAATGACTGTGACTAGAATGCCAAACATTAAGTCTGCTTTTCCCAAAAGTGTGCACACCAGCGTAATCAGTGTTCCTAGCCATACAATCGCCATCACAGGGTTCTTAATGACATGCTGCGGCAACAGTTTAATACAAGCATTTTTCCATGCTTCTACTTGGAACAATGTTGATTGATTTTGCTTTGGTACTGTTGGTAACGGCATATTTTGAACAGCGTTAATAGATTGTTTTGAATGATTCATATTTTTCACCCTTAAGCTTTAACCAACAACAAATGGTCTGCGATAGGCCCTAAAACCAGTACAGGCATGAATTGCAAGAGCGTCAACATCACCACAATGGCAATCAACGTGAGTGCAAAAGTCGGAGTTTCCACTTTTAAGCTGCCACTGCTTTCAGGAGCTTGACGTTTCGAAGCTAAACGTGCGGCAATGAAAAGAGGAATAATCAATGTTGGAAAACGGCCCAAGACTAGAGCTAAACTGGTACTTAAATTCCACCAAATTGTATTATCAGCCAGACCTTCAAAACCTGAGCCGTTATTGGCAAATGCCGAAACATATTCATACAGCACCTGTGAAACAGCATGATATTGAGGATTGCTATTGCCTGTTAATGTAGGGAAATACAATGTGATTGCAGTGAGGGTTAAAATCGTAATCGGTTGAATTAAAATCACCACAGCGAGTAACTTAATTTCCCCAGCTTCAATTTTCCGACCAAAGAGTTCAGGTGTACGCCCAATCATCAAACCTGCGATAAACACAGCTAAAAATAGATAAATGATAAATTGCTGTAACCCACAGCCAATCCCGCCCCAAATAGCATTAATCAGCATATTTGCTAATGCGATTAATCCAGTGAGCGGTGCAGAAGAATCATGCATCATATTGACTGAGCCATTATTCACCTGTGTAGTCAATGCTGACCATAGCGCAGAAGATGCTTCACCAAAACGTACTTCCTTACCTTCCATTGCATACAGCTGTGCTGCCGTTGTAGAAATACTTTCAGACCAAATTGCACTGCTGGCAGAAATGATTGACATCAGCAGCATTGAAGCAAAAACGAAGACTGCAAATTTTGTACGCTTGGTAAAAAAGCCCAGCATAAAAATAACTGAAACTGGAATGAGTAAAATAGCCAACATTTCTAGGAAATTAGATAATGGCGTTGGATTCTCTAAAGGCACGCTGCTATTAGGCCCATACCAGCCCCCGCCATTACTTCCTAATTGTTTAACCGCAACCATTGGTGCTACTGGCCCCAATGGAATTTTTTGCGTATGTAATTCTGCAGTTTGGTCTAGGACTTGAACTTCTGGGCCGCCTTGAAATGTTGATGGAACACCTTGGCTAGTCAGTAAAAGTGACCATACCATGCATAGCGGTATTAAAAATCTGAAGGTTGGACGAATGACATCTGCCCAATAATTACCGACATTCACACCTTGTAATGGAGTCCCCGAAGTTGTGTTTTTTTCAATATTCAGCGGAACGGATTGCTTATAAAATAATGCGCGAACCGTAGCAACAACCATTGCTAGCCCCATCATGGGAGTAATGATTTGCAAACCAACAATACCCACCATTTGTGACAAATACGACAACTGAGCCTGTCCGGAATAATGCTGCTGATTTGTATTGGTTAAAAACGAAATCATGGTGTGAAGGGCTAAATCCCACGACATATTTGGAGCCTGATTGGGGTTCAGCGGTAAGTTCGCTTGAGTCATAAATAAAACCCAAGTAAAGCCACCCAACACCATGCAACTCAGTACAAAACTTAGGGTATACGTTTTGACACTCATCCCCAATTTAGGGTTCGTACCCAACAGTATATATATCGGTTTTTCAATCCAATTGAAAAGTGGATCAATTCGCATTGTTTGATTTTGCATAACTGCTGCTAAATATTTACCAAGCGGATAAGCAAGGGCGACAACGTTCATGATAAGCAGAATAAATACTAACATCAGTTTTTACTCCCCTTAAAATGGAAAGCAAATACACTTTTTTTTATCTCTCTAAGTTGCATCGCCTCATGTATGGCGCAGTTGTTTTGATACGACATTTTTTGATGCGCTTTAAATTTAGCACTCATCTTTTCCATCCTAAGCATGGATAAATTTCCATGATTTAGTATCTAAAAGCCGCCCGTAAAATCTCTATTCAGAAATATGTATAGCGCGTAAAATTTGCGTAAAAATTTGCATAGATACATTTATATAAAGTTTGAAATGCCTTAAAAGATTCCAACCATTCATGATTATTTTTACTTATGGAAAATCTAGAACTTTTAAAAGCATTATTTTTAGGAATGATTGAGGGTTTAACAGAATTTCTACCAATATCAAGTACAGGACATTTAATTCTTTTTGGGCATTTAATTGATTTTCAATCCGACTCAGGCCGTGTATTTGAGGTCGTCATTCAGCTAGGTGCTATTCTTGCTGTTTGCTGGCTTTACCGTCAAAAGATAATCGACTTAGTAAAAGGTTTTTTCTCTGGTGATACTCATGCTAGACGTTTTGCTATCAATGTTTTTATTGCTTTTCTTCCTGCTGTTCTCATTGGTATATTAGCCGTCGATTTCATCAAACAAGTATTGTTTAGCCCATTAGTCGTAGCTTTCGCACTTATTATTGGCGGATTGATTATTTTCGCAGTAGAAGCAAGAAAGTTTGAACCAAAAACACTCGAAGCCACTGACATTAGTATAAAACAAGCTATTCTTGTCGGTTTTGCTCAATGCCTTGCAATGATTCCTGGCACTTCTCGTTCAGGAGCAACGATAATTGGCGGTATGCTCTCAGGTTTATCACGTAAAGCTGCTACAGAATTTTCCTTTTTTCTCGCTATGCCAACAATGTTAGGCGCGGCAACATATGACTTAATGCGTAATGCATCAATATTAACCTCAGAGAATATATTAAATATAGTCATAGGCTTTATAGCTGCATTTATAGCTGCACTTGTTGTTGTAAAAGCTTTGGTCAAATTTGTAGAAAAACATTCACTGAGAGTTTTCGCTTGGTACCGTGTTGCACTTGGTATTATCTTATTAATTATATTTTTTTAAAACTTACGTTAAATCTAAAAAACCAAATTATTTTAGGCTTAATAATTCGAATATCTATCAAACTATAAACCTTCCTCCCCCGATTGGTTTAATAAAAAAGAGTTCTTAAGAACTCTTTTTTTATTAATGGCAGTGATACCCACCAGTACTACTGTTATGACATCCCGCTGAATTAGTACCACCAGAATGTGCATTCGCATAACTTGCGAACAATCCAACTAAACAAAAAAACATAACTTTCATGCTAAACCCCTATTTTAAATTGATCAATTGTTTTACTTGCATAAATCAGTTTAACGTAATTTCAAAAAATTAGGATATTTTCCAATAAATTAAATACCCAATTGCTGCACCAAATGCACTTAAAAATAATAAAACATAGGCCATCATTTATTTCGGCCATCTTTGATGGTATTCATCTATTACATAGTCATGTGAATGCTTTCCATCATGGTTATGACTGAGTAGATGTTCATGATCCGCAGGTAAGTCATCATGTGAATGTACTATTACGGACTCATCCTGTTTTGGCCAAATTATAAAAGCAATACTCATTGCCACTAGAGCAATAATCGCCATAGGCACGAATGTAAAGAGTGTTCCAAAATTGGTACTCAGCCAACCTACTAAAGGGTAAGCAATTAACCAGCATGCGTGTGAAAAAGCGAACTGCGCGGCAAATAATGAAGTTCTATTTTCACTAGATGCAGATTTACGAATTAACCGACCTGTAGGCGTTTGAGATACTGAGTAACCTATTCCCAAAGCAAACCATAAAGCTAATAGTCCGTTGTATGAGTTAATAAAAAACCCACAGAACAAGCCAACGACTAATACAGCTGTGCCGCTCAACATCACAGCTCGATCGTTAAATTTATCCAGAATATTAGGCAATATAAATGCCGAGAGCATAGACCCTAAGCCAAACAAGCCAAAGGCCCAAGTGGTGGCATGTTCATTTAGCTTAAAGGTTGATTGAACGAGTACAACCGTATTTACAATCACCACAGCACTGGCTGAAGCAATCGCAAGGTTTAACGCTAGGAGTGCCTTTAAACGCGGGGTATTAAAATAAATTTTTGTCCCCTGCTTTATTCTGTAATACACTCCTTTAAATTCAGGTACTTTAGCAACAGGCAATTTTGCACTGACAACAAAAAGTGCTGAACCAATAAAGCCAATCACCGTTCCTAAAAATAGATTGTGATAGCTTATAAATCCAAGTAAAAATCCTGCCAACATCGGACTGATGATATTTTCTAAGTCATAAGCCAAACGTGAAAGGGACAAAGCATTGGTATAGTCTTTTTCATCAGGCAACACATCAGGAATCATGGCCTGAAAAGTAGGTGTGAATGCAGCTGATGCAGATTGCAGAATAAAAATTAGAATATAGATTTGCCAAATTTGGGTCACAAAAGGCAGGCATAAAGCAGTTAAAGCACGGATGATATCTAACCCCACTAAAACTTTTTTACGTGGCAGCCTTTCTGCAAATGCTGAAGCAATAGGTGCTACCCCAATATAAGCAATCATCTTTATCGCCAATGCTATGCCTAAGACCTGAGCAGCCTCCCCTTTAGCAATATCATACGCCTGTAAAGCCAAAGCAATAGTGATCAGCCCTGTTCCAATAAGTGCAATGACTTGAGCTAAGAACAAATGCCTATACGTTGTATTTTTTAAAACTTCTAGCATTTTAGGGACTCCTTTTAGAACCTAATTTTTATTTCTAAAATCAATGCCAATTAAAATCTCCTTGGATTTTATTCCAAGGAGATTTTTTAAAGCTTAAAAGACTTTCTTCATATCACTGAATTGGCCTTCAACTTCCAATGTCACTGAAACAGGACTTTCAGTTCTATTACGCCAGAACCAGCCATGCTTACCATCAAAAGCTGCTTTTAATGTACCTGTTTGCTGAGTTTCATTACGTCCTTTGCCATATCCATGGTAAAAGCCCTTGGGAGCGTTCACTGGATCACCATGCGTGTCATAATTTAGACCACCGCCTGATGTTGTCCATTTAAAATTCACGCTAGCACTTTCCGGCATCGCCAACTTAATTTCAGTGGCTTGTCCGGGCTTCAACTCAACTGTCATTTGCTGCTTTTGAATTGCAGGCATTAGCATTTTTTCTGCTTCACCAATTGGCATAGATGATTGAATATTGGGGTCACTTGCAACTTCACTCGATATCGTGTTTGAAACTGCCTCTCCCATACCATTTTCAGACTCTTGAGCCAAAGATTGCTTAATTTCACCCATCGTTGTTAAGCCTAGAACTTTACCAACCCCAGTAGGATCAATATTGTATTCAGCTGGCATAACAACTGTAACTAAGACAACTGCAGCACTCACTGCAGCGATAATGGTTGATTTAACAAGTTTCTTTGCAGAAGGGAATTCAACATCTTGTGGAATTTGAGCGTTGTACATATTTGAAAATCCTTATTGAGTAACGAAGCCAGTAAGCTGAAAGCCCACAAGTAAAAAGCCGAGGAACATTAAAAAAAAGTTGCTTTGATAAGCTGTTTTGAAGAAATACGGCGTTTTTCGCCACATTGTCATCAACAGCAAAATCATCGCTAAAGCCATAAATTGACCAAGCTCTACCCCGACATTAAATGCAATGAGGTTTGCCAATAGACCATCTGCCGGAACTTCATACTCTTGAATTTTTACCGCTAAACCGAAGCCATGAATCAGACCAAAAATTAACGTCGCTGCTTTAGTGTTGGGCTGGAAACCAAACCAACGCTGATATGCACCTAAATTATCCAAAGCTTTATAAACAATAGAAAAACCAATAATTGCATCAATAATGTATGCATTCATGGAAATGTTGTAATACACCCCAATCAGCATTGTCACAGAGTGACCAATCGCAAAAAGGCTGACATATAAGCCAATATCTTTCATGCGATATAAGAAAAAGATAATCCCGACGAGGAACAGCAAATGGTCATAACCTGTAACCATGTGCTTTGCACCAAGGTAAATAAAGGGAATGATGTGTACCCCATAAATTTCTTGAATATAGCCTTTGTCACCTTCCGCCACGCCATGGGCAAAAAGTGCAGAACTCATCAAAACTGCACTTAAAGTAATCAATAACTTTAAAAATGCCTTGAGTCTCACCCATTGTAAAAAAATAAATTGCATGTAAATCAAACTCCAAAGTTAACTAAAAAGAAAAGTTTCTAGCGATGTTTTGGGAGGTTTGAAAATACGGCTGATCATCAGATAGAGATAATTTTTCACTCTATCCAGGATCAAAATAAAGGTGAAAGTAAATAACAAAGTTATCGATTGACCAGACTGATATTCACCAAAATGCTCATGAAAATTATCATGATGAATATGGTTTTGCTTTTGATGCACATCATGAAAATGTACACCTTCAAATTCATAAACCGTATGTTCTTGGTATGCAGTCTCTGCATTGTGCGTATTAAAATGCAGGCATAGTGCAAGACTGATGATGCAGACGAACCACATCATCAAATTTCTAAACTTTCTATCTCTCACTATGCCTATCATTGCATTTTCACCTAGGCTTCTTGCTGCTCAGAAAAATCATCTGATTGCTTTTTACGTCCTTGGTTAAACCAAACGTATAGCGTAGGCAAAATAATCAACGTCAATAAGGTCGAAGATAAGATTCCGCCAATCACAACAGTCGCAATTGGTCGTTGCACTTCAGAGCCAATCCCAACATTCAATGCCATAGGGATGAAACCTAAAGATGCCACTAAAGCCGTAATTAATACTGGGCGAAGTCGTTCCAATGCACCGTGTCTAACAGCTTCAAGTAATCCTTCACCTTGATCTCTCAATCTCTGAATTGCAGACACTAGAACTAAGCCATTCAGTACAGCAACACCCGACAGTGCAATAAAACCAACGGCTGCTGAGATAGAGAATGGGATATCACGTAAAGCTAAGGCAATCACACCGCCCGTTAATGCAAATGGCACGCCCGTAAAGACCAGCACGCTATTTCTGACATTTCCTAATGCCATATAAATCATGGCAAAAATTAAGATCAAAGCCAGAGGGACAACAATCATTAGACGATTTGAAGCTGATTCCATTTGTTCAAATGTACCGCCCCATGTCAGCCAATAGCCTTCAGGTAATTTAAAGTCAGCATTGAGTTTAGATTGGGCTTCTGCGATATAACTTCCGATATCCGTACCACGAACATTGGCAGTAATTACAATTCGGCGTTTACCGTTTTCACGTGAGATTTGGTTTGGCCCCTGAACATTCTTCAATTCGATTAGTTCAGATAAAAGTACACTTGAACCATTAGGCAAATTCACTGGAACTTGATAAAGCTTGTCTAAGTCCGTAACGGAGTTCTGATCCATTCGAACCACAATATCGAACTTACGATCTCCCTCAAAAACCTTACCTGCTGTTTGCCCCGTAATCAGACTGGATACTTGCTTTTGCACATCTTCAGCATCAAGACCGTAGTTGGCGATCATGTCCTTTTTAAGCTCAACAGATACCGTTGGCAGTCCACTCAGCTGTTCAACTTTTAAGTCAGCTGTACCACTCACACCTTCTAAAATTTTCGCTGCAGCATTTGCTGATTCAAGCAACTGATCTAAATCATCACCATAAATCTTCACTGCAACATCTGTACGAACACCTGAAATCAGCTCGTTAAAACGCATTTGAATCGGCTGAGTGAACTCATAGTTGTTTCCATAAACGCCTTTTGCCACACGTTCAATATCGGCAACAACAGCTGATTTTTCTTTGTCAGGGTCAGGCCATTCGCTGCGTGGTTTTAACATGACAAAGTTATCTGCCACGTTTGGTGGAACTGGGTCAGTCGCAATTTCAGCTGTACCCACTTTAGCAAACATCGTTTTAACTTCAGGAATTTTGACGATTTCTTTTTCAAGCGCATATTGCATTTCAACAGCTTGAGTTAAAGACGTGCCGGGAATTCGAAGCGCATGTAATGCCACATCACCTTCATCTAATGAGGGAATAAATTCAGAGCCTAAGCGAGTTGAAAGGCTTGCACTGAATACAAAGAAAATAGCGACGAATGCGATCAGCTTATAACGATGACTCAATGACCAATCTAAAATTGGGCTATAGACTTTCTTAATGAAATGAACAATCTTAGATTCCTCTTCCTTAATTTCACCTGTCGTGACTAAAGCCACCATTGCAGGAACAAAAGTAATCGAAAGAACCATTGCAGCCACGAGAGCCATAACAACTGTAGCTGCCATCGGTGTAAACATCTTGCCTTCAACACCAGTAAGCGTCATGACAGGCAGATACACTAAGATAATGATCAATTGACCATAAAGAATGGCTTTTCGAGATTCCCTAGTTGCTTCAAATACGGTAATAAAACGTTCTTTACGCGTCAGAATCCGGCCTAACTCTTTTTGTTTCATCGCTAATTTTGCAAGTGAAGCTTCAACAATAACGACAGCACCATCGACAATGATCCCGAAATCGAGCGCACCTAAACTCATTAAGTTTGCACTGATTCGTTGATTCACCATGCCTGTAATGGTCATGAGCATAGATAAAGGAATCACCATCGCAGTAATGAGTGCTGCACGGAAATGTCCAAGGAATAAGAAGAGAACGACAATAACGAGAATTGCACCTTCAAGAAGGTTTTTCTTTACTGTGTCGATTGTTGCATCAACCAAAGTTGTACGGTTATAAACGGCTTTCGCCTCAACACCTTCTGGCAATGACTCTTGGACTTTTTGTAACTTTTGATCTACCGCATGAGCAACATTTCGCGAGTTTTCACCAATCAGCATAAATGCAGTACCTAAGACAATTTCTTGCCCATCTTTAGTTGCTGCACCTGTACGTAACTCGTGACCAATCGATATTTTTGCCACATCCTTCAATCGAAGAATGTAACCGCTGCTTGTGGTAATTGGGATATTTTGAATTTGCTCAATCGAGTTAATTTGAGAATCTGAGCGAATCAAATACTGCTCACCATTCTTCTCAATATAACCAGACCCTTTGTTCATGCTATTTTTAGAAATAGCATCCAAGATATCCTGCTGATCTAAGCCAATGCTGCGTAAATACGCATAATCAGGCTGCACCACGAATTGTTTTAAATAACCGCCAATCGTATTGATTTCATTCACACCTTCAACATTTCGAAGCTGTGGTTTAATCACCCAATCTTGCAGAGTTCTTAATTCAGTGGGTGATAATGGATTTGGATTATCTTTTGCGTTCTCAACAGTGTACATAAAGATTTCGCCAAGCCCTGTTGAAACAGGCCCCATTGAAGTCGATATGCCAGTCGGAAGTGTTGGAGTAACCCCTTGCAACTTTTCATTTACAAGTTGACGAGCAAAATAGATATCCGTGCCTTCCTTGAAAATCGCCGTAACCTGAGATAAGCCATATCTCGATACAGAACGTGTGTATTCCAGATTAGGAATACCAGCCAAAGCCGTTTCAATTGGATAGGTCACTTGTGACTCCATCTCCATTGGAGATAAGCCTTGCGCTTCACTATTGATTTGGACTTGTACATTGGTAATGTCAGGCACAGCATCAATCGGCAGTTTAAAATAGTTATAAACGCCAAATGCACCGATAAACAGAAAGACAATCAGTACAAGCCATCTATTCTTGATCGAGAGCTTAACAATTTGATCAAACATAGTCGCTACCCCTTAGTGATCATGAGTAGCGCCAGATTTACCCAGCTCTGCTTTTAATAAGTAGGAATTGCCTGCTGCATACACCTGACCTGCTTTAAGACCAGATTTCACCTCGACAAAACCATTATATTTATCGCCTAGTTCTAAAGGACGTGCTTCAAAGTCATTGCCTACACGGATAAATACCACATCCCAATCACGGAAGTTTTGTAATGCATCTTCACGCACAACCATTGCTTTCGTACTTTGATTTTCGAATATTTGTGCGGTAACAAGCTGACCAGAACGCCATTTGAATTGGTTCGCAATCTCAATAAAGACTTGAGCAGTACGTGTTTTAGGATCAATCACATCACTAATGTATTTAATCTTACCCAGTGCTTCCTCCGTACTTTCCTGTACTTGAGGTTTAACTGTTACTTTTGCATTTGGATTAATCGCATTTAATTTATCCGCAGGTACATTGACCACTGCAAGCAACTGTGAAGTATTGGCAATTTTAAAGAGTGGTGAAGCTGGTGTTACATTTGAACCCACAGCAGCAAGCACTTGTAAAACTGTGCCCGACATTGCTGCTCTAACTTCAATCGTCCCATTTCCTGAACCACCGTAAGAGCGGATTAAGCTATTCAGCTCATTTGCACGAGTCTGTGCATCATCATATTCACGTTTTGCGTTGATGTAGTCAATTTCAGGCGATACGCGTTTTTGAAATAATGCGCGTTCCTGTTCCATTTTTTTGCGTGAAAATTGCAAATTATCTAATGCAATGGATCGCTCAGCATTTAAGCGGATCAGATCTTGGCTTTGAACAGTTGCTAACAGATCACCTTGGCTGACTTTATCACCAATAGTGCGATAGGTTTTGATGAGTGTTCCGCTTGCTTTAGGTGTAATGAAACTTTCAAAATTGTCTGGGAATTTAAGCTCGCCTTTAAGCTCAAGCGCATTCTCAAACGTCATAGGTTCAACTTTAAGAAGTTCTAAGCCACTGCTTTTGATACTGCTATCCAACATGGTTACACGGCCTTCTTTGGTCTCCCATTTCCAGCTGTGTTTCTTGCCTTGATAATCAACATTAATCACCATCAAGAACGAATGCGGTTCATAAACAATTTCATCGCCAATCAAGTAATCACTTTCAGGTTTGAAGCGAATGGTTTGCTCAGCATCTAAACGCTTAATAAAAATATTCGCGTTAATCTCACTCGGCTTTAAAGGCTGATCTTTGTAGTAGCCATAGACACGTAAATGCGGCTCTACACCTTCTTCAAAAATTTTTACCTCTGCCGAAAAGTCTCCATCACGATATAAGCGTCCACCATGTGGACCTTTTTCATCGCCTGCGACAGCAGCTTTTTCTTCGACAGCTTCACCATGTGCTGAAGACGTCTGTGATTTGTTTCCTGTTTTGTACCAAGCCAGAGCACACAACATGACAAGTAAAGCCATAACGCCTGTAGCAATGACCGTATTCTTTGGTTTATTCATGTTCTCTGCCCTTATTCTTGATCTAAATTCGTTACATAATTTCGTTCAACTTCTGCAATCTGATTTTGCAAAGCCAACCACAGATCAAATCGAGCGAGATGTTTGTCTAACCAAACTTGTTTAATGCTATTAAATTCCAATAATGAAATTTTTCCTGCCTGATAACCCATTTCTGCAATGCGTAAACTTTCTTTTGTTGCAGGTAAAACAGATTGGTCATATTGCTTGATTGCATCAATCAAACTGGACACCTCAATAGATTTGTTATCCAATTCAATCTTTGAGTTTCGATTGATTAATTCTGAACGCGTTTCCGCATTGGTTTGCTGTGCTTGTGCGAGTGCAATATTGCCGGTATTACGGTTGAATATCGAAAGCGGAATTGATGTGGAAATCAAAAAAACTTTGTCATCGGTTTCTTGATAATTACGCACACCAACGCCAAGCGTGATGTCAGGAACCGCTTCTTTTTTTGCTAATTCAAATTGAGTTTTTGCCTGCTGCTTTTTGAGCAATGCCTGCTGTTCAGATAAGCTCACCTTGTCGGTGAAGTTAATCGTTAAAGGAACATCAATAGCATTGGCTGGCAAATCAAAAGCAAATTTTGAACAGAGATTTTTCTGAAACTGAACCTTTTTCAATTCATTTTGATAACGCAGTTTAGACTCAACAGATAAAGCCGAATTAAGCTGAACATCAGATGGAATCACCCGTCCATACTTTAGCTTTTCATTTAGAACTGTTGCTTGTCTTGCACTCAGCTTGCTCTCTGCAGCATAAATTTCTGCTCGCTGAGAAGCTGCATACCAATTAGACATGCAGATTCGAAAATCGGCTTTTAACTCTGCTTGTCGTTGAGTAATCTCAAATTGGTTATTATTTCCTTGCAAACCCGCTAATTGCTTACGCAAGGCAAGTTTATTATTCAACGGAATTTCTTGGGACAAACCCATGAATGCCGTTGGGCCATCCAAGTCTTTAAGCTTGGAATTACCTAGATTATCCAATTCGACATTGAAAGTTGGATTGTTCAGCCGACCAGCATATTTTTGATTTACATCATAAGCCTGCTGAGATTGCTGCAAACTTTTTAGAACTGAATCATTTGCAATAGCTTGCTGCTGTAACTGTGCATAATTTGTTCCTGCAAATAACTGCGGAGCAATGATGACTAAGCCACAGGCGAAAATTACCTGACTTTTTTTAGACATGACTATACCTATACAAAAAATGAAAAATATTTTTGTATAGTTAAATCAATTTCTTAGAACAATGAGAGTCTTGGTAAATGCGTAGGAATTACAAAGAAAGTTAATCCTTTTCCTAAGTTTAAAAGACCGAATTGGGCGTTCAAATAAACCTAAAAATAAGAGGATTAAAGGTAAAGCAAAACTAAGGAAAAAGACTGGATCAATTGAGAAATGATCATCAGCTTGAATTGGCTTTACTGAATGATGAAATGCGGGTTCATCATAACTTGTCCAGTTATGATTTTTTTTATCTTGATCTGCTGTACTCAGAACTTCATCATGATGAGCTAATGACCATTGACTCGAATCTTCTGTTTCTACAGAAATACTCAGTTCATGATGATGGTCTAGATTTTTTGCTATTACAGGCGCCCACGTATAAATCCCCGTAGTTGTTATAGCAAACAAAAACAGGACTGATACGAGGATAAGCTTAACAAACTTATTAGCCAACATAGCAAGTTAGATCAAAATGAAACGTGAAAAGCATACTGAATAGCTTCTAGGAAGTAAATCCTATATGAAAATATATCTCAAATTTTCAAGCTATCCTTTGATAAAGGGATAGCTTATAGGAACTGAAGCTTTATTTAGTTATTTTCTGGAACTGTACTAAAAGGATTTAAACTGTACCTAGTTTGAGTTAGTACAAAGTAAGCTTACTTATCTTAGAGGTGGTGGAAGTTTAACTAGCAATTGAAACTATTGTAACTATTAAAGAACGTCCATGTTCTTTAACCCAGATTTACCCAAGCTCGATCAAATTATCTTGTGAATGCTCTTCAGCATCATCCACTCTTTCGAATTCTTCTTTTGCCATAACAACATCCTCTTTAATAAGTGACATTAAAACTTCATGATTGATGAATTTCATAGCAGAAATAATTGCTACTAAGACTCCAACTATTAAGATAGCAAATTGAGAAAAAATATATGTATTTTCATCGACAAAAAACAAGTTCCATCCTAAATATTTAAACAACAAAGTTAAGAGAGTATTTGATATAAAAATTGGTACTGATGATACGTATAAAAGGAAATAAATTATTGGTTTAAATTTTAATGCCTTAGATCTATCGATTGAAATGAATACATCTTCCTGCCCAAATTTTTTAACTTCTATCTTATGTCTAATTTTTTTTATTTTATTGACCATTGAAAAAAAGTTATTAGGGGATTTTAGCTTAAGAATATTCACTTCCTTAAAGCCTAGTTTTTCAGTGGCAATCATTGCCTGTGCAAAGGCACTCTTTTCATAATCAGTGATATCAGCTCGCTTAATTTCTTCTTCATATTTTTTAACAGATACCGCCCTATCTGCATAAAATTTTGCACTATGGGTAAAGCGTTTTCTGCTATCTAACCAAGATAAAATTGGGTAAATAAAAATGATAAGAGGTAAATATTTTAAGATTACATCCAATGATTACTACTCCAAATGGCTAGTTAAACCTGTGGGATGAAATAGCACCCCACTCTATTCACTACTTCGAATTTGACCACTAATTAATGTTACTTACAATTTCCAATGCTTTAGCTTGGATCAAATAATGTTGATCTGTTTCATCTGGATCATACTGAACTCTAATAATTAAAGGGTTAGATTCAGCAGTACTTTTATCTTCTATTAACCCTTCTTGATTTTCGATCTTATATTCAATAATGCCATGCTCTGCAGCAAACTTTATGAGCTCTTTTACTTCATCGCTTAAGTTTAAAAAATCATTTTTACCTGCGATATATGTCTGAATATAAGACTCTGTATTCATATCAACCATATGAGAAATAACTTTGTGAGATGAATCGAACTGCTCACCTATTTCTGGCTTTTCTAAACAGATTTGAATTCGTTTTAAAGTTTTCGAATTGATAATCTTTTCTGCTGAAATTACTTCAGGGACTGTACTAACTATGATTCGTCCAAATTTGTCCTGCAATTTATCCGTTATAATTAGCTTCTTTAAAAACTTTTCAAGCAATCCAATTTGGATCTCATTTTCAGGGTCCTTCACTTCACAAACCAATTTTTGATGTAAAGGAAAGAATATAAATTTAAAGAATCTTGGATTTGCTTTTAAATTAGATGGAATATAGTTTTCCTCTACATTTTTATGGCGATTCCTTTCATTTTTTTCTTCGTCATACCAATCACTTGTAAGTCCATTACTTTTAAAAACTTCTCCACTAAAACCATTAAGCAAGTTCTCTTCATTTAATGGTTTTATAAAGCGAAATTTTAGATAGTTATTACGTTCCATTGGAATCGGTCTAGGATTTTTCCGAAGTTCTTCAAAAAGCTCAACATAAGTTTCAACTGTTGTACCTTCTCGAAGTAATTTAATATCAACAACAGCATAGTTTACAGTACGGTTACGCGCCATTATTACAACCTCTAATTCAAAAATTTAATAGGATACTCAATGGCTTCGAAAAGCCATTGAGCATTATTTACTGGTTTATTTTTCTTTACGTACACCTTTAAAGGGTGTCTTATCAGATGTCTTAACATCCATAAAACGCCCAGTATCAGTGTCACGTTTAACCCAATGTCCACTTGGGGTTTGTGTTTGAGAACGATCACGAACCATTCCATTACGATGTCCATCGCCTGATGGAGGATTTGTAGCCATAGCTAAACTCCTTATTTCTGTTTAATTTAATCTGTTTAATCAGAAGGTTTCAAAAAGGGCTTTTCGCCCTTTTGAAGACTATAACCCAATAAACCTGATTAAGTCAAACAGTTTAATCAGATTATTTAATCTTTTATTGGTCGATAAACAAACTCATGCCCACCAGAAGATGCTGTTTCTTTTTCACCTAAGATATAACCTTGATTAAACAGTTTTTTTAGCTTCATGCTTGCGTTCGGAATAGAAACATCAAAATGATTAGCAATCAAAGAGGTTGTAACTTTTGGTTGTTCATAAATAAAATCTAGCAATTCTTGTGTTGCTGAATTAACTTTTGGACCTATCCAAAGCTGCTTGTCTTCATGCTTAATTAACAAAGGTTGCTCTTTAGCCTCTGCACCGTATTGCCAATTATCTATTAAATCTTTGTTCTTAAAATTTGTTAAATAAAAAGCTTTTTCCCCACGGAAATTTTTTGCCAGTGATACGATACTTTCTCTCGGGAAAGAGGCATCTGTAGCATCAATACCTCGTAAAGATACCTCGAAAATAGAGTACTCAGGGTGTTCATCAATATACATTGATATAGCTTGATAAACCTCTCTCCCTTCTTGATTGCCAAAAGCAACAGATGAGTTAACAAGTTTTCTAAGCTCTATAAAATTTTTTTTAGTCATCTGTTAAATTTAACCTGTTTAAACAGCTTCAGTCAATTATAAAATCAAAACAGATATGTGTGCCATGTATATATGTTAGATTTCTAAGTATATCTTCACTAATCAGCTCACCTTTTCGATAGATCAATTGAATACTAAAATTATTCAACCTAATACTTAGATTTGCATCAAACCTACTTGCATTATCAGTTGTACTTTTAAAACCTAATCCTCTACCACTACTTTTACCAAACCGAGTAATTCTTCCTTTTGAAAAAACTTCCAATGCCAAACCTATATCTGATTCTTCTTGGCCCTCAGGATATTTTTTATATAGATCTGGATAGTTATGTTTAAGAGTCGTCCTTAATGTTGCCACTACTCCTCTACCACTATCAGAAATTACAGCTTGTATATGCTGTTTTGAATTCGGTGGACTATATAGCTGTAATCCAGCAAATCCCTTCAATTTAGACTCACTATGATCACTGACATTCCCAATAAATTCAGCAAAAAATAGAGTGGCTACATTCGCATATTCTGATGATGTCTGCGCAATAAAACTTGTCCTCAAGTCACTTTTTAATTGTTTATTTTCACTCTGTGGACAAATTTCACCAAACTCAACTAAAGACTGACAATTTCCCTTAAATTGTTGTGCTGTTGAATAAGTAGGTCGTTTAGGTAAGACAATGATCCCTTTATTGGTGAAATCAAAAAAACCATTTCTATTCAAATAGCTATGTGCTCCAGAACAATTATCAAGATCTACAACAACCTTAATGCCATAATCATTAAGCTGATTTATCAATGAGATAAATCTAGCAATAACTTCCAATAATAATTTAGTATTTTTTTTAAAGATAAAGGATACCCTTGCCGTATCCTTGAAAAAATCACATCCCGCTAAAACCTTATTTTCATATACTTCCGCATCTATCCATCCGGAAGGAAAATCAATTTTTATTTCTTTAACATTTAACGGATTTTTATTATTCCACGTAAAATCAGACTCATCTCTTATATAGACATCAGAATGCTGCGCTAGGAATGAATTTATTTCTTTTTTATTCCATCCAAGAATTGCTGCTATTTCAGAGCCTTTTAAATTAGGTCTTACATCCAAAACATTTGCTATTGACTCTCTCACCTATCCCCCTCAAATATTTTTAAATAAATTAGGCTAAACAGAAGTCACCATTAATGATGGCTTCTGTAAGTAAAACTAAACCTCTTCCATCTCGATCAAGTTTTCCAAGGTCTGACTAAACGTATCTTGGAATGCTGAATCTTTACGGTAAAGGTTATACAAGTCCACCATATTCTTACGCTGTACTACCATAATTTCATCGAGCATCTTTTTAAATACCAATGCTCTGTTCTGTGGGTCTTGCGTCTGCTTATACTTCTTCATAAAGTTTTGATGCTGCTGAATACGTTTCACCAAATCAATGATTATCACCCGTTGATCTTGTGGTGTCGCACTCCAATCCTGAAACCACTTTTCATTAAACTTGGCAACGATCGAATCTAAAGTTTCATCATCATTTTCTTCGCTTGGATTACGAGGGTTTGGATTTTGTGGATCTAAAACCGTTTCTTCGGCATCAAGCGTAATGGTCTTGTTGATATGCTCACGCTTCAAGGCATAAGTACTTAAATCGACTGATTCCAACAGGTCATCAATACCATTTAAGCGTCCATCTTGTACATTCAGTTTCGGAATAAGGAATTTTAAGAACCAATACAATTGCTCCCACTCCTTGTTATTAAACCGTGAGATGGAAGAGACTTGAGCATAAATCTTAACGAACTGTTTTGCCTTAACTTTAAAATCAACCCGTTGCTCATGTTCCCAAGAGTCTTTTCTCTCTTCATCGAAACGTGTTGCCACTGTATCAATGATTGGGCTTAGATCACTGCCTGACGCATTACTAAAGAACAGTTCATTAAACTTCACCACTTCATGTAATTCGTAAATGCCTTTGTCATCTAATGCTGTTTTAATGTCATTCAGTACATTGACATTTGTTGCTTCAGACAATGAAGTCGAGGTGTAAAAATCATCAAAGGCTTTTTTAATATCATCAACATCATTGTAAAAATCTAAGATAAACAAGTCTTCTGTGCGTTTGTTGTATTTAGGCGCAGCACGGTTTAAACGTGACAAAGCCTGTACACATAGTACGCCTGTGAGCTTTTTATCAATATACATCGTGGTCAGTTTAGGCTGATCAAAACCAGTCAGATATTTGTTTGCTACAACCAAAATGCGGTTTTCATCTAGATCAAACTTTTCTTTTGTTTTTGTGTCATTAAAGCCATTCAACGATTCTTCAGTATAGGTTTTACCATCAACTTCTTTCTCACCTGAAAATGCAATCATGATGTTAAATGGTTTATTTTTTTGCTCTAGCAATTTTTTAAGTGACAAGTAATAGCGGATCGCAGCTTCAATGCTTTGAGTCACGACCATGCCCTTTGCTACGCCTTTGAGTTTTTTCTTATTGACTACATTATCAATGAAATGCTCCAGCATAATACTGGCTTTCGCATCAATCGATTGTTGCGACGCTTCCACATAGGCTCTTAAAATACGTTGTGCTTTTTTCGATTCAAACATTGGATTGTCTTCAATCGACTTTTGAATCTCATAAAAGCTCTTATATGTCGTATAGTTTGCCAACACATCTAAAATAAAGCCTTCTTCAATGGCTTGTTTCATACTGTATAGATGAAATGGTACATATTTGCCTGTCGCAACATCTAGTTGACCAAACTTTTCTAATGTGGTGTTTTTAGGCGTTGCAGTAAAAGCAAAGTACGATACATTTTCACGCTTTTTACGTGTGGTCATCATTGCCACAAGCATGTCCTGAACATCATCAGCATTTTTTAAGGCTTCATTGCCCATTGCTCGATTCATGCTGTTATGCGCTTCACCTGACTGTGAGCTATGTGCTTCATCAATAATAATGGCAAAATTTTTATCACTTAGATCAGTCACGCTATCCCAAATGATACGGAACTTTTGAATAGTGGTGATAATAATTTTTTTACCCGTTTCTAAAGCACTTTTTAGCTCTGCACTGTTCATTGCAGGGGCAATAATGTTTTTGATTTCCGAAAAATCTTTAATATTATCGCGCAGTTGTTTATCTAAGATTTTACGGTCTGTCACCACAATTACCGAATCAAACAAAGGCTGATGCAATGCTCGTTTGCCTGCTGCTAGTGCATTGTTTGGGTATGCTTCAATCAATTGAAAGGCTGCCCAAGTAATCGAGTTCGATTTACCCGAACCTGCCGAGTGCTGAATCAGATACGGTTTGCCCACACCGTGTTGTGACACATCACGAATGATTTTACGCACCACATCAAGTTGATGATAACGTGGGAAAAACAAGGTGCGTTTGCTGAGTTGATCTGAATCTTTACCGTCTAAACGGACAAAGTGTTGAACAATATTAACCAAGCTTTCTTTGGCAAAGATTTCTTCCCACAAGTATGCCGTTTTATATCCGTTTGGATTAACAGGATTACCTTGCCCACCTGATGCTGTACCTTTGTTAAATGGTAAGAAGTAGGTCTTTTTACCTTCTAATTTGGTGGTCATATAGACTTCATCGGTATCGACAGCAAAATGCACCAAGCAACGTGCAGGCGTAAGCAATGGCTGTGTTGGGTCACGATCTTCACGATATTGTTTTTGACCGTGATAACGTGCTGTTTGATTTGTCCATGCATTTTTAAGTTCCATCGTCACCAATGGCAAACCATTAAGGAAGATGACCATATCAATTTCTTCACGACGGTTTTTGAGTGAATACTGCACTTGTCGTGTCACGCTAAAAATATTAGACGCAAAATTTTGTTTAACCGATTGGCTACTGCTTGCCAATGGGCATGGGTACATAAAATGAAAATGTTGCTCATCAAGTGCCATGCCTTTTTTGAGCATATAGGCAATGCCATGTTTTTTAATGAGCTTGTCAAAACGTCCTAGAATTTTTTGTTTCCAGTCGTTTTTATTATAGGCTTTGTAGGCATCTAAGCTATCTTTTTGAGTGCTTTCTAAAAATTGAAAAAACAGTTTTTCATCAATGGCATAGTCTTCATTAAAGTCGGACACATGCCCGATGACATAGCCCAAACCCGTATGGGCTTGAGCGATGCCTTGAGCAAGGTCTTCTTTACAGATACCGACCAATGCACGTTCGATATTTTTTTCTAAAGCCAGTTCGTTTAAATTTTTGTTCACAAGTATTCCTCTACGCTCTGCATTGGCGGTTTATAATTTTTTAAAAGCTATATGAAGATTTATGCCACTTTAATTTTGCCTGTAACAGCATCATTAATGAGTGTGGTTTTATATTCTTTAAGCTTTTCAATTTGTGCTGTTAGATTGTTAAGAGCTAAATCAATTTTTATAGATTGCTCATTAATCGCTTCAATAATTTCATTCTGCTCTTCAAATGATGGAAAACCAATTTTCATATTGAAGAACATATGCCCATAAAATCGGAGTCGTGACGAATGTAAGCCAGTGGATACACGATTGTAATGTTCAATATATTTAGTGGTTTTCAATAGATACTCTAAATATTGAGCATTAAAGATATTAGGTTTCTTCTGTCTATAAACACCATAAGACGGACTCACTATTCCTTCATAAGCAGAAACCCCCAATGCCCCCATCCATGCCCACATAATGTTCATAACTAAGTCATTCTTTTTACATAATTTAGAGCCTGAATAATCTTCAGCCATAAACATAGAAACAATTTTTTCAGAGCGTGGCGTTACACCTGTCATATGTGAAACAGATAATAATTCTTCTTGCCCTTCAGATGAACGTTCATCAACTTCATCAAATAAAAATTTAGCTCGGACAACTTCCCAATGCTCAGGAATCTGCCCAATCCACTTCACACCCGAATCCATCGTTGGTACATTTGGATTTAAACCTTGCGTCACTGCTTTTTGAATCACAATTTGCTTACGTTCATTCAGTAAAGCAATTTGCTGTTCTTTAATGGCAATAGCTTGGTTCAGCTCACCAACCTTTGTATCTAAAAATTGTGATATTTCATGCTGACAATCAACATCAGGTAACCAAATAGTCGTGTCTTTAAGAATCGACTTAGTAATGCTATAAACTTTTACACCTTTAACAGCTTTACGAATTTGATTTCGAAAACTTAATGAATCAAACACATAAGCCAAAAATCTAACATTAATATTATTTTTAGGTCGAACAATGACTGTATGATAACCAGCAAAGGTCATCTGATGGCTATTCAAGTAAGTAAAATTTCCCGATCCATCAATATCTTCTGATGTATCAGCAAATACAAAGTCACCATATTTAAGTAAAGATTTTGGTGAACTTTTCAAGTAACTTTCCGATACACATTTTAATTGGTGAGCTTCAGGATTGACCTCAAAACCATATTTAGAATGGACTTCACCATAATTTACACAGGGAATTCCGACATCTTCTAAGTTTTCTTTAGTAATGTTTAAGCCTTTTCCAAAGTGAACCGTACCGGGTTTG